>JASFPY010000332.1:0-4038 GCA_050115755.1 Desulfobacteraceae bacterium
ATGCTATTAAACCGGTTTTACATGAGGGAGACGGGATCCACATCGATAACCACCCTCACCCGGCTATGATGGAACACGGTAGGATTTTCAGCCAGAAGCTCACTGGCAAATTGATGCAGGGCTCGGGCATGCGTGCCTTTTAACAGGATTTGCCATCGATATCGCCGGGCAACTTTTGTCAGAGATGATTCAATCGGTCCCATAATCTCAACGGTGCCGAATACGGATGAATTTGAGGCTTTCAGCGTGCGGCATCTATCGCCAAGCTGCTGCGCGTGCTTTCGGGTCAGCGCCGAATCTTTGCCGGAAATTTTAAGCTGGATCATTCTTGAAAACGGAGGATAATTTAAGGCTTTTCGAAAATTGATCTCCTGATGGTAAAAAGAATTAAGATCCTGATCTCTGGCAGCCGTTATACTGAAGTGTTCCGGATTATAGGTTTGCAGAATAACTTGCCCCGGAAAAGACCCTCTTCCAGCCCGTCCGGCCACCTGCGCCAGAAGCTGGAAGGTCCTTTCACCCGCTCGAAAATCGGGAAAGTTTAGCGAAAGATCAGCGCAGATGATCCCTACCAGGGTAATATTTGGAAAATCGTGGCCTTTAGCGACCATTTGAGTCCCGACCAGGATATCAATGTTTTGATCTTTGAGACCTTTAAGCAATTTAACAATAGACCCCTTCCTTGAAGTGGTATCCCGATCCATGCGGGCAACCCGGGCGTCGGGAAAAAGTTTATGGACCGTGGTCTCAATTTTTTCGGTGCCGAGTCCCAATTTCCTTATTTTCGAAGATCCGCAAATGTCGCAGCAGGATGTTGCCGCGCGGGAAAATCCGCAATAATGGCATTTAAATGCATTGGCATTCTGATGATAGGTAAGGGAGATATCGCAGTGTTTGCATTGCTGCGGCTGCCCGCATGATTCGCAGAGCGCAAAACTGGCAAAGCCGCGGCGGTTTAAAAAGAGCAGAACCTGTTGGTTCCGAGCAAGCGTGTCTTTGATGGCCTGTTGCAACAACGGCGTAATAAACCGATGCATCCCCCGGTATCCCAGGCTTTCGCGAAGATCAACGATTCTTATGTCAGGCAATGGACGGCTTTCGATGCGATGCTGCAGGTTAAGCTGAACAAATTTCTTTGCATAGGCATTATAGCAGGACTGAATCGAAGGCGTCGCCGATCCCAGCAGCGCTATGCAATCATTGAGTTTAGCCCTGACAACTGCAAGATCCCTGGCATTATACCGCAGATTATTTTCCTGTTTATAAGCGCTATCGTGCTCTTCATCTACGATCGTAAGCCCCACTTTCGAAAACGGGGCAAAAACGGCCGACCGCGCACCAATGACAATATCCGCTTTTTGCTGTAAGATACGGCTCCATTGATCGTAGCGCTCACCGGCGGAAAGACCGCTGTGAAGGACAGCAATGCGTTCGCCGAATCGGGATCGAAATCGCCTCTCCATCTGGGTGATGAGCGCAATCTCCGGTACCAGCACCAAAACGGGCTTGCCCTGTTTGAGGGTTTCAGCCGCAACCTGCATGTAGACTTCGGTTTTGCCGCTGCCGGTTACCCCCTGCAGGAGAAAGGTTGAAAACCCTTTGTTTAGAGAATCAACAATTTGCAAGACAACCCTTTGCTGCTCGGCATTCAGAGTGGGCGGGATGTCCGCGCAAATAGGCTCACCAAATGGATCTCGATAAACCCGTTTATACCGAACCTTTAGATATCCCTCCTTTTCAAGCGCCCGAACCAGACGCGCAGCGGTTGGCACATGATTTTTGAGTTCAGACATTGAAATTTCGCCTTGATTACCAAGGATGTCGATGATCCGTTTGCGGGGTTTCGAAAGCCGATCCAGAGCTGGAACCGGATCCGCCAGGGCAAAAAACCGCTCCTGACGGGTCTTTATTGAGGCGTCTCTCAACTCTCGGGTCTTCAATATATATCCGCCGCGCTGAAGCGACTGGACAAGTGCTGCGGGCACCACCTGCTTCAGTCTCCGGCTCAAATGATTCAGACGACACGGTCCGGAATCGAGCAGTTTCAGGACCGCCTTTTCTAATGGATTGATTGCATCGCTTTTTAACGCCTGCTTTCCCTG
This sequence comes from Desulfobacteraceae bacterium, assembly GCA_050115755.1. Lineage (GTDB taxonomy): Bacteria > Desulfobacterota > Desulfobacteria > Desulfobacterales > JAHEIW01 > JAHEIW01. The sequence continues at coordinate 2,103 of JASFPY010000332.1, forward strand.
GGGCGTAATCGTCAGCAAGGCATAGTCATAAAGTGTCAGACCGCCCGGTAACGCATTTTTGATTACCTCACCGATAGGATGTTTATAATAGTCTGAAATCCATTGAAAAAAAGAAATCATCGCCGACTCAAACAGGGGGTGTTCATCGAGTATATCCAAAACATGCTTTATTTCAGCCGTTTTGGAATCTTGGGAAGGCCCCAGAATATAGCCGGTTATCGTTCGTTGACCAAAAGGTACGAGGACACGCTTTCCAGCCGCTACAAAAGGCAGCAGGAACTGTGGAACGCTGTAAGTGAAGGTATGATAAACGGGTATTGCAACCGCAACTTCAATATATGAATTTTCAGCAGTCATCTGGATAAGGCGGGGCACCGGACTTTGCATAAAAAAACCGGGCGCTTCTGTCCGCTAACCTGTAATAACGTTTAATAGTTGAAATTTTTCAAGAAATTTGATTTACTAATAACAGCGTGGTGCTAATATAGCGCCGAGTTGAAATGGATTCAACCCTATCTGTTTCTAAACCGCGAGAAGTGTCGTTCTAATGCTTAAAAATGACGGCGGCCGACAGGTTGGCTTTATCTATTTTTAATCTTAATTATCGATTTTTTACAAAAAAATGATAAAGAAATCTCAATACCGGTCGATCATGTCACAAGGAGGCAGTTATGCGAAATAATGCAAAATTATGGGTGGTTTTTGGAGTGATCGCAGCTTTGATTGTTGTGCCCTTCGCAACTTCAGCCCTGGCCCAGGAATATTTTGAGACCAGAGAGCCCAGCGGTGGCGCGATGATGTATGATATGATTGTCCTTCGGCCTGTTGGCGCGGTTGCCACAGTCATCGGGTCAGCTGTTTGGCTCATTAGTCTGCCATTCTCGGCAGCGGGTGACAACACCGATGCAGCGACCACAAAGCTCGTTAAAGAACCCGCCAAGTTTACCTTTAAGCGGCCTTTAGGCGAATTTTAGCCCCGATTAAATTTTCTTCTTGCTTGACACAGGGAAATTAATTGCATATACGAAGCTGCAATTAATGGCTCACAATACGGTTGTGCCTTTTGTTCGGTTTTGTCCTGCCTGTTGCCCCGTACACCCTTAACCCGTCAAAGAAGGAGGTTGCCGTGCCGGTACATGTCGTTGATCATCCCTTAGTCAAGCATAAATTAGCACTTGTCCGTGAAGACTTTATAACAACCAAAGATTTTCGAGACCTTGCTTCTGAGCTGGCCAATCTCTTAACCTATGAAGCGACCAAACACCTGGAGACAGAGACCGTTACCATTCAGGGCTGGGCCGGTCCTGTTGAGGTGGAAAAAATAAAGGGGAAAAAAATCACCGTGGTCCCGATTCTGCGGGCGGGGCTTGGCATGATGAACGGTGTCCTCAATCTTATACCCACCGCCAAAGTAAGCGTTGTTGGCTTATACCGCAATGAGGAAACCCTCGAACCGGTCAGGTATTATGTCAAAATGACCAACCAAATGGAAGAACGGATTGCCCTGATTCTTGATCCCATGCTGGCCACTGGCGGAACGGTGGTCGCAACAATTGACCTCTTGAAAGAATCCGGCTGCAAAGAAATTAAAGGGATATTTATGGTCGCCGCACCGGAAGGGATTGAAAAGCTGCAGGATGCCCATCCTGACGTAGAAATATGGGTGGCGGCGATAGATGAAAAACTAAATAAAGTCGGATACATAATACCTGGCCTGGGAGACGCGGGCGATAAAATATTCGGCACGAAATAAGCCGCCCGATACCATGCGCCAGGTACGATAAACCACCTAACATTATATAGGAACCATCTTTGGGGAAACCCGCTTTAAAGCCGACAGGGGGCCAGCGCATCAATGGCCACAAAAGACTGGATCATTGCGTATAAACTGGGCTATCAAGACCATCTGTTGAGCATTCAAATCCTGCTGGTCTCA
>JASFPY010000333.1:0-4038 GCA_050115755.1 Desulfobacteraceae bacterium
CACATCATCAACGACATGATGCCATTTTTCATAAAAGGCCCGTATCTCCCTTGAATTGGAGTTTGATATAGTCATCCTGACGCGCAGGATCGGTCGGGATGACTGCCCATGCCTTAACAAACGCTGGATGCCTTCTTCAATCTGCTCAAAGGAGCCTGGCATTGCCCTCATTTCGTCATGCGTTTCGGCTGAAGCGCCGTCGAGAGAGACCGTGATGCAGGTCAGTCCGCTGCCGCAAATTTCATCCTCATATTTTTCCAGCAAAATACCGTTGGTACATAAATTAACGGACATTCCCAGTCCGCTGAAACTTTTAATGATGGAAAACACATCTTCTCGCAGCAGGGGTTCTCCGCCTGCGATACTGATTTGATGGGTGCCCATTTCATGAAGGGTCACGGCAAGTTGCTGATATTCGTCCAGACTCAACTCATTTGTGCGCCTATCTTTCCAACGCTGGCACATCCGGCAGCGACAATTGCACTGATAGGTGATGTCCAGTTCCGCCATATAGGGTCCAGCTGTCAGCGGGCGACCCTGTTGGTCGGCAATCAAATTTTGTCTCGAATACCAGAGCGCAGATGCAAAGCCTTTAGAAAATAAAATGCGTTTATAGGTCCAAAAGTTATTAAATCGCATGAATACGAATTCCTGATTTGTTCTTATTCAGCTTGTAAACATGGTACGGCATCGCTTTTGCTCGGAATTTAATTTAATACCCTCAATTAAAAACCGCAACAGCGCGCTCAAAAAGATTTAGCGGATTTCAATCTGGTTTACGACAACCCGGTTTTCCCGGCGCTTTGCCTGGAGGGCAAAGTCATAAACATCCCGTTGCAAACAGAGGCTGGGATCCTCAGCTGGAAAATCCGGTTCGTCCGTTCGCAGAAACCGCTGGGCGGTTTTGTTGAAAAGAATCTCACGCAGGGCTTCGTTGTGATCGTATTCGCTGAAACCCAATAGATATGAAATATAGCGGGCACACCATTCATCCTCCGGCGCGATTTCCTTCAGATCCCAACCCATGGCAACTAGACTTACGCTTTCCGGCCGCCTTGCCAGAATGTAACTGGCAGTTGCGCGAGCAATATTATAGCTGGCCAGCAAGACCTCATCCGCACAATCGAGGGCCGCCAGGGCACCCTGAACACCGGAGGAGGTGCGTTGAACCACGGTCTTGCCTTTAAAATAGCGTGCTCCCCGTCTAAGAATTTCACTGGGAGAATTTCCCAGATCAAAGCCTTCGATCGGTATGCCTTTGACTTCACCACTTAGCAAGAGTGTTTTATCTTGGCTTTTGAGTGCAAAGGCCTCCTGAGGCGTGGAAACGAGTATCGATTTTTTAATGCCCAGCGAAAACAGCAACGGTGTGCACGTGAATGCGCGGAAGACATCGATAATGACTGCGGTGCCTGTGGCGCGCTGCGCTCCGGCCAAAAGTCTGTTGTAGCGAATCTGCATTGAAATGATTTATTATCGAATAAAAAAACTCAATGCAAGCTTAAGCTTTGTTCCAATCGGCTCCGATTTGACAAAATGGTACGCCAGGGAATCTTGACATCAACCGGCAGAACCTTAATATATGCATTGAAAGCTAAAACACATTCGATTTTTTGTTTTGAGCGAGCCTTTCCCCAGATCATGCTGGACCTGTTGGTAATCTGAATTCGCTTTTGCGGCGGGCAGCGAACAAGGTAAGCGTATAAAAAGATTATTGATCTGGTCTGATCTCTTTTCCACGTGATTTAGATCTCATTTCTCATTCGCACTTCATCGCGACGCTTTCACCAGAATTCTCATCGAAACGATGTCCAATCGTGAACCTGATTTATGATCAAGGTTTCCAGACCTTCTTTAAAACACAAAAACCCAACATTCAAAAAGGAGGTGTGCGATGAAAGCAGGCATTTTTTTTACAGGAACAGGGCCCATTCTTATTTTGACCACTTTTGAATCACTGGAAGATCCGAATCTGGCAGACAAACTCAGTCAGAAAGGTATCAAGAAATACATCGCTTATGAAGTTTCCGAAGCGTTGGTAAAACAGCGCTACGGCAAACACTTTAACGTCATTTTGGGTGATCTGAAACAAAGTGATGACTTGCGGGTGCTTGATTACGATGGGCACCATGTTTTTTATAACTTCTCTTTGAGCGAGATCGGACAACCGGTTTTCCATGAAGCATGAGGAAGGTTTATAATTTCATTAGGTTTTTGCCAACGGTCCGCACATAAATATGAACATCCTTATCGGTTGAAAAGGAGAAAAATTATGGGGGGTAAAAAATGTTTAAGAATATTGTTTTGGCTTTCGACGGATCCGATTATGGCAATAAAGCGCTGCAGTGTGCCAGAAGTATAAGCGAACGTTTTGAGGCCACCTTATGGCTGGTTCATGTCTTTCGCAATCCCTCCGATTTACTGGGTTATGCCGACTATGAGAAACTTTTTGCCAGGCGCAAAAGTGCGGCTCAAACTGTCCTTGATGAGGCGCGCCAGAAACTGGGTACCACAACGTTTATTGTGAACGAAGAATTGCTTGAAGGCCCTGAAGCGGAATCAATATTGAAGGTTGCCGAGAGCCGTAAGGCCGACCTTATTGTGATGGGCAGGCGTGGGTTAGGTGCCGTAAAAGGTTTTCTGGTGGGCAGTATCAGCCGCAAAGTTATTCACTACGCTACTTGCCCGGTGATGGTTGTTCACTAAATTAGAATTGGTGGCAAAGCCCCATCTATAGCGGTTGTCAGGTTCAAAGTAATTTCAGGCCTCTACAAACTACCTTTGCGCCTATTAGAAAATCTGGCAATCGGAACATATTTATGACAACCGCTATATTTCTATGAGGCCGCCTTATCCGCTGGATAGCTGCCCAGATATTTCATCCATACGCTCAGGCTGCAGCTTCGAGCCTGTTGATGATATTGGCATCCAAAGGCAGTATTTGCTTTTCCGTTAAAACGCGAATGGCTTTATCATTGTCATTGAAGCAGAATACCATTATTGTTTTTCCCTGGTTAAGGCCGGTATGTGCGTAGCTGTATTTAATCTTGATGCCGGCATCCATTAATTTCTTCATCAACCTGGGTAAGTACCCGGGCGCATTCTCGATTTGCACGGCAACGACATCCTCAATGCGTGCGGGGATATCTTTTTGCAGCAAGATTTGCCTGGCAGCTGCAAGGTCGGAAACAAGAATGCGCAGTTCGCCGTAATTTCCCGTATCGACCAGGGTCAGGGCATCTGGCGTGATACCTTTATCACCCAGGGCGCTCGTGAGTTCAACCAGCCTCTCATAGGAATTTTCGATAGGTACTGAAATTTGTTTTAGTTTCATAATAACCTCCTAATTATTTGCTGAATCTTGCATGAAAATTAATAATAAAAAAGCCTCGAGATATTTTTCCCGAGGCTTTTATAAATAAAAAACCCCGGGCGGCTGTGAAGTCCACCCGGGGTGATTAACGACTAATCGTCAGCGCCAGAGAACCGGATGGACGCCTCTAAAGCCAAAAAAGAAGCGTCCAAAATTAAAATACCCATATGTCCTGTCATCTGTGTTCATCGGTTTTTCCAGCCAATTGAAATTTACCGAATGAATGGGTCAATTGTCAATGGTTTTTTGCTTGACATTTTTGCGGCCGCCCTCTATGGAAAGTATAATGAATTTCATGCAAACAACCCATTTTAAAATATCATGCACGAATTGGTGGTGGTGCACCGCTAACAGGGAGCTGTGCCCACCCGTTACAAAATAACATAAATTTGTAATCAACAACCGTGGGCCTCCTCCCGGGGAAGCCCGCGGTTTTTTATTTGATGACTTTTAAAAGGCCGTGGGGCTTAAATCCCACGGCCTTTTAAATTTTTAACAGAATCCATATCAAAAATAGGATTTTGGTTCAAGATCGCGGCGGGGCTGAGCTTTAAACCGGAGGCATACTGTTGTATGTCGAGGATTTAAAGCGAGGCACCAACAAAGATATTGGGCCAAAAGACATTTTTGAGATGGTTTCTACCAAAAACAAGGAGGAATCGAAT
>JASFPY010000334.1:0-4009 GCA_050115755.1 Desulfobacteraceae bacterium
ACGGCGCAATGTAACCATACATCCGATCGGCATGCCCTCTCTAAGTTTGAAGGCAGCAATAGATTTTTTGGCACGGGTGATCACCGGCCTTTGTCCGGCAATCGCCTTAAGCTCTTCTGCCGCGGAATCCAGAACTTTAATATTCTGGATGGCTTCGCCCAGGCCCATATTGAGAATGATTTTTTCCAAAGCGGGAACCTGCATGATGTTTTTGTACTTGAAGGTTTCCATGAGCTTTGGGACAATTTCTTTATCATAAATATCTTTTAACTGTGACATCGGCTTCCTCCGCCGGCCTGGCTCAAGTATCTATTGATTCGCCGCACTTTGCGCAAAGTCGAATTTTTTTTCCATCTTCAAGGCGCTGCATTTTAATTCGGGTGGGCTTTACGCATTTATTGCACATAATCATCACATTGGAGACGGTGATCGGCGCCTCACCCTCGACGACGCCTCCCTGCCTGTTTTTCGCACTGGGCCTGGTATGATGTTTGACCATGTTTATCTTTTCGATCAGCAATCGATTCTTTTTACGGTCAACTTTAAGGACCTTGCCTATTTTGCCTTTGTCTTTACCGGCAACAACCTTGATCTTATCGTCTTTTTTTATCTGTATTTTGGTCTGGTGCATTTTCAATTTCCCTAAATTAGTTATTCGTTATTTGTTATTCGTTATTGGATTGCGCAGATTTCATCATTGATTTTTTTATGCCACTTAAAGATTCGAGCGTTACTTCCGGATACGATAAGAATAGATGACTCATGAACAAATAACTTATAACCAATAACAAATAACTATAAGACTTCGGGTGCCAATGAAATAATTTTCATAAACCGTTTTGCGCGCAATTCTCTGGCCACCGGACCGAAAATTCGGGTGCCGATCGGCTCTCGCGATGCGTTAACCAGCACAGCTGAATTATCATCAAATCGGATGTAAGACCCATCCGACCGGCGGATCTCCTTCTTGGTTCGAACCACAACCGCTTTTAATACATCGCCTTTTTTGACTTTGGCATTCGGCAGGGCTTCTTTAACGGCCACCACGATGATATCACCGACACTGGCATATCGTCTGCGGGACCCCCCCAGGACCTTGATACAATACAGTACCTTGGCCCCTGAATTATCGGCTACAGTTAGCCTCGTCTCTGACTGGATCATGTTTTCGTTCCCTTGAAATTAAACAGCCTTTTTGACAATTTTGCTGACCCGCCACCTTTTTGATCGGCTCAGCGGCCGGGATTCGGAAAGCATCACCTGGTCGCCAATCTGGCACACATTGCCCTGATCATGAGCTGCAAACTTGGTCCGCCGCCGGATATACTTATGGTAAAATTTATGCTTAACCAGTCGCTCGACGCTGACCACCACGGTTTTGTCCATCTTGTTGCTGACGACAGTTCCTACCAATTGTCTTTTCATTCCTTGTTTTTTCATGACATCAATTATTCTTCAGCAGTTCTGTTTTTCACTTCAACTTCACGAATAATGGTTTTTATCCTAGCGATATCCCTTTTGGTTTCTTTCATCCGCTGGGGATTTTCGAGCTGGCCGATTTCATGCTGAAAGCTCAGGTTAAATAATTCTTCCTTGAGATCGCTGAGTTTCTGCTCCATTTCATCGATGTTCATTTCCCTAATTTCACTGGCTTTCATCAGGCCTCACCCCTCTCGACAAATCGTGTTTTAACTGAAAGCTTATGCGCTGCCAGACGAAATGCTTCTTTGGCCACATCCTTGTTAACGCCCTGCATTTCATACAGGATTCTGCCGGGGCGAACGACCGCCACCCAACCCTCCGGTGCACCCTTTCCCTTTCCCATTCGGACTTCAGCCGGTTTTTTGGTAAAGGGTTTGTCAGGAAAAATACGAATCCAGATTCGACCGCCTCTCTTGATATGGCGCGTCATCGCGATCCGCGCTGCCTCAATTTGTTTGGAGCTAATGCTCCCGCAGCCGACGGCCTGTAATCCGAATTCTCCAAAATTCAGGTTGCATCCGCGGCGGGCAACACCCCTCATTCTGCCTTTTTGCTGTTTACGGTACTTTACCTTTTTCGGGCTTAACATTTCTAAAAACTCCGTTGATCAACGTTATTCGTTAACCGTTATTTGTTATTTGAAATATCCGGTTCCTTATCGTTCCAGCATCATCAATAACAAATAACCGATACCGGACAACTAACTTCCGAACTGCATTTCATCTTTTTTCAGAATCTCCCCTTTGAAAATAAAAACCTTAACACCAATAGCACCATAGGTAGTTCGCGCTTCGACAAAACCATAATCAATATCAGCCCTGAGCGTATGCAAAGGCACGCGACCTTCGCGATACCATTCTGTTCGCGCCATTTCAGCGCCTCCCAGACGGCCGGCGCATATAATTTTGACACCCAGCGCGCCAAAACGCATAGCAGAGGAGACGCCGCGCTTCATCGCACGGCGAAAGGCCACCCGTCTTTCAATCTGCAGTGCTACATTTTCAGCAACCAGCTGGGCATCGATTTCCGGTTTACGGACTTCCTGGATGTCGATTAAAATTTCACGGTCCGTCATCTTTTCGATGTCTTTTTTGAGCTGGGATATTTCTGAGCCTTTTTTTCCAATAACAATCCCGGGCCTGGACGTATAAATCCGCAGACGCACACGCTTGGATGAGCGTTCAATTTCAATTCGCGATACTCCCGCATGGTAAAGTTTTTCTTTGATGAATTTTCTCAATTTGTGGTCTTCCAGTATATATTCGGCGTAATTCTTCCCACCAAACCAGCGAGATTCCCAGGTTTTGACAATCCCCAATCTCAACCCAATCGGATTTACTTTCTGGCCCAAGCTTTCACCTCCTTATTTAAACACTAAACTGAAGATTCTTCTTCCAAAGTGACGGTAATGTGACTGGTCCGCTTTAAAATTCGGGTAGCCCGCCCCCGCGCTCTGGCCCGCCATCGTTTCAGCGTGGGACCCTGATCTGCAACGATATTACGGACAACCAAAAGATCAATATCGATTTCCGAATTTTGATCCGCATTGGCGACTGCTGAACGGATGACTTTTTCTAAAATTCCCGCTGCCTTCTGAGGCATAAATTTAAGGGTATTCAGGGCGGTTTCAACCCGTTTACCCTTCACGGCCCCAACCAATTTGTGAACTTTGCGGGGCGAAATTCGCATATACTTTGCAGACGCTTTAACTTCCATCGTTTTAAACCCTGTTATTTGTTATTGGTTATTTGTTATTGGTTTGTGAAATTTTAATACCTGCAGGACACCTTCCTTTTAAACGGTTAACCAATAACGGATAACGAATAACCCCAATTGGGTTTTAACTCAATTGGCTTGTTATTTTATGCGTGATCTCCGATCTCCGGCATGCCCGTAAAAAGTCCTTGTGGGCGAAAATTCCCCCAGTTTATGACCGACCATGTTTTCGGAAACAAAAACCGGTACAAATTTTCGGCCGTTATGAACCGCCAGTGTTATACCGACCATCTCCGGAACGATGGTCGAGCGCCGCGACCAGGTCTTAATGACCTGACTGCTGCGGGATTCCTGGGCTTCCTCAACTTTTTTAAGAAGCCTTTCTTCGATGTAAGGGCCTTTTTTTAGCGAACGTGGCATCGATGCTCCATTATTTAAGTATTAGGTATTAGGTATTAGGTATTGGGTATTGGGTATTCGTTATGAAGATAATCAGAGCGCCGAAATAGTCTGCAACAGACAAATACCGAATACCTAATAACCAATACCTAATCTTACTTGCGTTTTTTTACAATCAAGCGATCGCTTTTCCGTTTGGGCCGGGTCTTAAAGCCCTTGGTGGGCCAACCCCATGGGCTGCATGGATGCCGGCCGCCTGAAGATCTTCCTTCACCGCCTCCCATTGGATGATCAACCGGATTCATGGCGACTCCGCGAACTTTTGGACGACGCCCGAGCCAACGCTTGCGCCCAGCTTTACCCAGGGATTTATTTTCATGGCCGACATTCCCGATTTGCCCGATGGTGGCAT
>JASFPY010000335.1:0-4007 GCA_050115755.1 Desulfobacteraceae bacterium
GAAATCCGTTGCGCACCATTAAGTCGATGCGATCGCTTACCAGGACTGACAGGTCGCCCCAGATGGCCAGATCGATATCGTTGTTCATCTTATCGTTATGGGCTGCGACGTAATTCCGCGCGATTTTGGCGATTTCGATGATATCCTGCTCGCTGGTCCGGCTGATACGAACGACTGCAGCCGGCTTGCCGTTAAAGCGGGCTTTAATGTCCACATCTGTAAAACCATCGATGACGTCGGCGACCTGTCCGAGCCGCACCACGGTTCCATCCGCTAAGGTAATCAATGGAATGGCTTCAAATTCCTTGCCGAAATAAAGCTGCCCTTTGGATCTGACCAGAATCTCCCCCTGCGCGGTCTTGATTTTTCCCCCCGGCAGATCGATACTGCCCATCCGAACGGCGTTAACCACCTGGTCAAAGGAAAGTCCGTAGCGCCTCAGATTATCTTCGGACACCTCAACAGCGATTTCGTAATCCCGCACGCCGACAAGCTCGATCTGGGTAATTACTTCGGGCTGCTTAAATTTTATTGCGGATAAAAAACCCTTGTCGCTTCCGGATTCCATTTCTATCTGAGAGACAACACGCGGGTCCAGCAAATCGTCACGGATTTTTTCAGCCGCCTGCCGCAGATTTCTCTCACCAACATCCCCGTAAGCGGCAATGTAAATAGTCGGATCCCGATTAATGATTTCAAGTACGAGCGGCTCTTCGGCGTCCTCGGGGAATGTGTCGATGCGATCGACTTCTGCTTTGATCTCATCCAGCACTTTTGAGACATCCGTACCGGATTCAAGCTCCACCACGACTTCGCCATTGCCCTCCCGAGCGGTGGATATTATGCGGTCAATGCCTTCGATACCCTCAATCTGTTCTTCGATTTTTATGCAGATTCCCTCTTCCACCTCTTCGGGGCTCGAACCCGGGTAATCAACGCTGACAAAAATCATATCCAGCGCAAACTGGGGCATCATTTCCCTGCGCATCTTCATCACCGTAAACAGCCCAGCCACGATGACAAAGATCATGATCAGATTGACGGTGACGTTATTTTTTATGGACCATTTGCCTAGTTTTTTCATGGTTTTTCGCTGCGCGAAGCATAGCGCAAAGTGCATGGCGCATAGCGTAGAATTTTTTGCTGCATGTTCTTGACGCCATGCCCCATGCCCCATGCCCTATGCCATAGACTACTTAACCCGAACAAGCATGCCGTCTGTTGCATCCGACAACGGGGTCTCAACAATGCGTTCGCCATCCGACAGCCCCTTGCTGACGATGACGGAATCCTTGTACGACCGCAGGATATCAACGGACTTTATTTTCAGGCGATCGCCTTCAACCGTATAGATCCTATCTCCCGGGTAAACGACATGGCGCGGGAGCACAAACGCCTGGCCCACTTCTTTGCCTTTAATCCTTGCGGTAACAAACATTCCCGGTCTCAAGCGCAAAGGGTTCCTGTTTTCAGCGGAGCTTGATGTCGCGTTAACTTCGATGATCACCGGCAAGGTCCGGGTTTTGTCATCCATCTCCGCTTTGACCCGGGACACGCTCCCGTTCCAGATCATCCGCACACCTTGATTCTCAAAAATAACTTCTGCCCCGATAGAGGCGTCCGTATCCAAGCCTGCAGGCAGCCATTTAAAATCCTTGACGGGAATCCGCACCTCAACATCCAGCTTGCCGGCGCTGTAAATTCGGCCCATACTCTGTCCAATCGTGACATGTTGTCCGACTTCTATTGTTCTTGCAAGAACCCAGCCGTCAAAAGGTGAGAGAATTGAGGATCTTTCCAGATCCAGTTTGGCTTCCGCAAGCATCACGCTGAACATGTCCCGCTGGGCGAGTAACTGCTCTTTTTGGGGTCCTGTCAGGGCCAGCTGATTCTCAAGCGCCTGCAACCGTTCCAGACTTGCCAGATATTGCTGTTCGACCTTGTCCAGGGTTGACTGGGCAATGACTTTTCTATTAATCAGTTTTTTCAATCTGAAATATTCACCTTCGGCGAGCGAAACATCTGATTTTGCGATTTTGATTCGTGCCTTCAGGTTTAAGACCTCCTGCTCCAAACTTTTGATCTCTGCCTGCGCCTGTTTGATCTGGACGCTGCTGCGCTGAACTTCAAGTTCGTAAGTCCGTGGATCGATCTGGATCAGTCGGGCCCCCCGGTTAACAAAATTTCCTTCTTCAAAGGACGGATCGGTAGCGACAACCTGACCGCGAACTTCAGCTACCAGCAGCAGTTCATCACGTGGTTTAACGGTACCGAAAGCCTCGATAATCATCTGCACTTTTTCAGCGCTGGCCTCAAATACTTCGATCAGGCGGCCCTTTTCTTCGACAACCCGCCGTTCGGCTTTTGGCCGCAGGATAACCAGAAGCGCTGCAATGACAATTGCGGTCAGGATAACAACAAAAACCCGAATCGTCTTAAAGGTGGCACCTTTTTTCATTGCCACATCCTTCCGTTGATGGTGTCGACTGACAAATGACTAAAAGTGGTTTCAAAACCTCAGATCAGGTTCAAGGGCAAGGCAATCTAAAGCTCATAGCCTAGAGCTCATAGCTCATAGAAAAGAGGATTTCAATCCTTTAGACTATCAGCTATCAGCTATGAACTATTAGCTAATTTGTATGTGAGCATTTACCGAAGGCCTGCAACGCAGCCATTTCTAAACGGATTTCAAAACCGTTTCAATCCGCTCCAGGGCCCAGTCGATTTCTTCCCTGGTGATGACCAGAGGGGGCGCAAAGCGAATCGTGTTATCATGGGTTTCTTTGCAAAGCAGCCCCATGGACATCAGCGTTTCGCAGTATTTGCGGGCACCGCCTGCAGCGGACATCAGCTCAACCGCCAGCATCAGTCCCCTGCCCCGCACCTCTTTAATGTAAGGTGACTGGATTTTCGACAGGTTCGACAAAAAATAATTGCCCATCTCTGCGGCGTTTTCAACCATGCGCTCCTCGACCAGAACCTTAAGTGCCGTCCGCGCAATGGCACAGGCCAGCGGGTTGCCGCCAAAGGTGCTGCCGTGTTCACCGGGGCGTAAAACATCCATGACTTCCTTGTTGGAAAGCACCGCTGAAACAGGATAATAACCACCGGAAAGCGCTTTGCCGATGAGTGTCAGATCGGCTTCAATCCCCTCGTGTTCCTCGGCCAGCATCTTGCCGGTACGACCCAGGCCGGTCTGGATTTCATCCAGGACCAGGACGACATCTTTTTGCGAACAGATGGATCTGGCTTCGCGCAGATAGCCGTCGGGCGGTATAAGGACGCCGGCTTCGCCCTGAATGGGTTCTACCAGAAAAGCCACCGTGTTCGGTGTAATGGCGGCTGCGAGGGCATCAATGTCGCCAAAAGGAATAATTTTAAAGCCGGGGGTGAAGGGACCGAAATTTTCGCGGGACGGTTTATCCGTGCTGAAACCGACAATGGTGATCGTGCGTCCGTGAAAATTATTTTCACAAACGATGATTTCGGCCTTATCCCGCGGAACCCCCTTGACCTGATAGCCCCACTTGCGAACGGCCTTGATGACCGTTTCCACCGCCTCGGCGCCGCTGTTCATCGGCAATACTTTGTGGGAGTTTGTCAGCGCACAGAGCTCTTTATAAAGCAGTCCCAGTTGATTGTTGCGAAACGCCCGGGAGGTAAGGGTCAGTATCTGTGACTGCTCGATCATGGTGCCCATGATTTTCGGATGACAGTGGCCCTGATTGACCGCCGAATAGGCCGAGAGACAGTCCATATATTTGTTACCCTCGACATCCCATACCCAGATGCCTTCACCGCGGTCCAGGACAACATCCAGCGGTTTGTAATTGTGGGCCCCCAGCTCATCTTCAAGTTTGATGTAATCCTGAGGTTTCATCATACGCCCTCCTTTACAGCAATTTTTTATATTATTTCATACTAACATAACCGGGTCAATATAGCGAAAAACCGATGGGTGAAGCACCGGAGTTTTGAAAGAAACATTCAGTTTTTAAAAATTTTTG
>JASFPY010000336.1:0-3992 GCA_050115755.1 Desulfobacteraceae bacterium
AAACTGAGCTGTTGGGCTCAGCATGCTCAGAGGGTAACGCTAGGTAACGGTAAGCGGGCAACCATCCGGAGCGTTTGAAAAATCTCTTTTCCCGGTTGACATCTCATCGCGGCATGGGTAGTTTTTAAAGTAACGCTTAGCAACCCCGGTGCTTGCAGAAAACGCAACCCTCTGGAGCTTATCTTGAACCCCAAAACTCACGAAATTTGGAACATCCATTTTATCGAAAAAATCATCGACACCATGGCCGATGGGGTTTTTACGCTGGATACCGGCGGCCGGATCACTTCCTGGAATCGTTCGATGGAACGTATTAGCGGGTATTCGGCTGCGGAGGCCATGGGCCACTCGTGTCAAATTCTAAGATGCAGCCGGTGTTTCGGGAAAAAATGCCCATCCGGCATTCGCAGTTGCAAAATTCTCAAAGAGCGCAAATCCGAAACCAACGAATGTTTATTAACGCATAAAACCGGACACAATGTGCCGGTCATCAAAAACGCCCGAGTGGTGCACGACGAAAATCAACAGATTATCGGTGTTGTTGAAACGGTCACCAATCTCAGCGAAATATTCCGGGCCCGTCGTGAAGCCGAAGAGGCCCTGATTCGCCTGGGCGAAAAGCACCGCATGGATAATCTCATTGGGAAAAGCCACGAAATGCAAAAAGTGTTTGGGGCCATTAATGCCGCCGCTGAAAGTGATGCCACCATATTGATCATGGGCGAAAGTGGGACCGGCAAGGAATTGGTCGCCGGGGCGATTCACAGGCGCAGTGCAAGAACAACCTGTCCGTTGATAGCGGTTAACTGCTCGGCCCTCACCGAATCATTGCTGGAAAGCGAACTCTTCGGGCATATTAAAGGCGCCTTTACTGGTGCCATCCAAAATCGCATTGGAAGATTTGAGGAAGCTGATGGGGGCACGGTATTCCTCGACGAAGTCGGAGAGATAAGCCCCTATATCCAGGTCAAACTGCTGCGGGTGCTGCAGGAACGGGAAATCGAGCGAGTCGGCGATTCAAAAATCCGCAAAGTCAATATCCGGGTCATTGCGGCCACCAATCGGGATCTTTACAGTCGCGTGCAGGAAGGTTATTTCCGAGACGATCTGTACTATCGGTTGAAAGTTTTCCCCATTGCGCTACCGCCTTTAAGAAAACACAAAGAGGACATTCCGCTGTTGACGCAGCATTTCATCGATCGCCAAAACCGCAAAACCGGAAAAAAAATCACGGGAATTTCCCATTATGCCATGCGTGTTTTACTCGATCATTCCTGGCCTGGAAATGTTCGCGAGCTTGAAAATGCCATCGAGCACGCCTTTGTCCTGTGCAACCAGGATCAGATCGAAATATCGGATCTGCCGCTTGAAATTCGGCAACCTGGCGACGAAATCTATCCGGCGGAAATTCAGAAAACAACCAAAAGAAAAGCCAGAATAGGCAAAGATTTGTCAAAAGAAGATCTGATAAAGCTTCTGGAAACCAGCCACTGGAACAAGGCCGAGGTCGCCCGCCGACTGCGCGTTAGCCGCACGGCGGTATGGAAATACATGAAAAAGTGGGAAATCCCTCTGAAAAAGACCGGCTAAAAGCCAAAATCGACCCCTACCCCAGGGTCATGGTTGACTTTCATGGATGCGATTGCCAAATTCCTCGAGCAAAGCAAAGGTACCCAGATTCGGGTATAACTGGCCTTGAAGAGCGATCGAAATCCAGCCTTTCTCTTCCGATACGACAATCACCAGGGCATCACTGACCTGGCTTAAACCGAGGGCCGCCCGGTGGCGGCTTCCCAAACCGAGGGCCTCCAGCTCTGAGGTGTGGGGTGCCAGGGGAAGCAAGACATTGACTTTGCGGATTTTAGAATCCCGGATAATCACGGCCCCGTCATGCAGCGGGCTTCCCGGGTAAAAAATATTTTCGAGTATGGGCGCCGTCACAGTCGCATCGATAACCACTCCCCCTTGAAGATGATCATCCAGGTTGTCTTCATGTTCTATGGCAATGATCAGGCCATGGCGCTTCTTACTCAGCCTCGATAGGGCGTGAATAACCTCACCTGGAACTCTGAGATTCGGAGAAATACAGCATTTTAGATGAGTTTGCAAAAGGTCTTGTTCTAATTGATTGAGTCCAACCTGTATTGCGTATATTTTTTGTAAAAGATCGCTCAAACGGGAACACTGTTTCAGGCAGGAAATCCCCTCGTGGAGTCTTGTCAACCCGGATTTTAATGCTTCAAGCCGTTGCTCAATCGCCGCTTCTTCAAGCATTAAACTTTCATCATTTAGCCCGTTCACTTGCCCTCTCCCGTCATATCGCCGTTTTGCTGGCTGCCGGCCGATGATCTCAAAAAATCTTCCGCCAAGTCTTTATTTTTCACTCGGGCCTGTCGGGACTGCAATGATGCCACTCACCAGAGGTTCATAGATCACGTACCCAGCTTCTTCGAGCGATAATTGCTCGACTTGGTCATTGAAGGCAGCCCTTTTTGGGCTATTCAGCCATTTTTGCCAATCCTGCACCGAGTTCCAGGTGCTCCGGACCAAACATTCGCTGCGGCCCGGCGGATCGATGCAGTGGAGGGTTTCGCCGGAAATATAGCCGGGTTGTATCATAGCAAGCGATCTTAACTTCACAAGCAGCGGGGACACTTCGTTCAGCTTGGTTTCCTGAATTTTTCGGCGAATCAACACCTCTACGGCCATGGTTTGCTCCTTTCACTTGGGTAAAGAAAAATATCGGGCGAAAGGCGGTGTCTTGCCGTCGCAAATGCTGTCGAGGTTCAAGGTTCATTTTTTTCAAAACCCGGACTGCGATCAAGCACAAAAACGAGGATCAACCGCCAAAATTCCCGGCCCCGAGATACGCGATGGCGTCTTCAACTTTAACGCGCGCGGTCGCCATGGTTTTGTCAAACTCCTCTTTTTCGGTTCGAATGTCATCAATGCCGGTCTCGGGCGTGCACTTGTCGCGGATGTCGTCGATTCGCTCATCCATTTCGGCGATCAGAATGTGAATGTCCTCGATATTAGGCAAAAATTTTTGTCTCTCGCCGCCGGGCAACTCCTCCATATTGCGTGCAATGTCATAGACAATCGCTTTCCAGGCGGTCAATTCCGCTTCCATTGTTTTGCAACAATTAATGGCTCTCATGATATCCTCCTTTTATATTGGGGTTGTTGAGAAGACATTGTGTCTAAAATCATGCTCGACGTTTGGCAGAGCAATACAAAATTGGATTAATAATCCTCATAAGTATAGTCTCCAAAAACCATGCCACGTTGTGCATCCAGGCTCCCGAAATAGCAGATTATCGATTAAGTTTTTGAAAATAATATTGATATTTACCCAGACCGATAGGTCATAGTCGCAGTTTAGCCGCTCGTTTCGTTACCTAATACCGAATTGTTAACGTTACTTATAAGTCAGATCAACCTTGGTAACGCTTAATGGTGATTATGAACGAGGGCCCGGACGGCACCTATTTAGCCATTGACACCGATTTTATCCTCTAACTACGTTCAAAATATGGAAAAGATCTTTTGCCTGCTGTCAGTTCAAGAATCCCTGATACTAATGGGATATCTTTTTGCAACAGCCAAAGGGAGGGGGCAACATGTCTGAAAAAAATCGAAAAAGAAGGCCGTTGAGCCAGCCGGAACGTGAGCGCATCAAAAAAATCCTGCTCCGGAGAAAACGAGATCTACGGCAAGAAATCAGCGATGACATTAAAAAAGACACGAGCGGAGAATATCAGGATTTGCTTCAAGCGATCATCAAGGCCCCCGGGGATAAGGCCTTGGCTGAATTGATAAGAGCTTGCTTTTTGGCGAGTGGATTATGCAGAAATGTGAATTGTGTATTGGATGCAGCCACCGCCCAACAGATGGAGACGCAAATAAACCTAGCCTAACATCCAGATAACGAAAGCGGACTTTAGGGCCAACATTTTTTTTACGCGGCTGCTAAGGTTTCCGGCAAATTTGAG
>JASFPY010000337.1:0-3990 GCA_050115755.1 Desulfobacteraceae bacterium
CAACGCCGACCAAGCCAATCGCCGCTAACAAAATGATGATAATTTTTATTGCTTTCATGTTCCAGCCTCCTTTCATCATCCTACGTTTATGAATGAGTCCCCCCAAATCGGCTTAGCATAAAAGAGCAAACCCGTTGTGTCAAGAAAGAAGCATGCGCTGCTTTTTTTTAAATTATTTGTTTTCAGCGTTTTGGTTGATTGAACCGTGGATGAACCGATTCAGCAAATCATAGAGCTTAAGAACACTGTCGATATTGATGTGCTCATCGGCCGAATGCTGGCTCATATCGCCATCGGCCCCCCAGACAATGCCCTTGATGCCGTGGGCGGATAAAAAGCGGGCATCGCTGGCGCCGTGCTCAAAGCCGACTTCGGTGCCTGGTGCGATTTCCAGAAGCAAATCAAGATAGGGGGAGTCGCCGCCTTCAAACAGCGGCTCCTTTTTTTCTACCACCAGTTCGCCTTTAATTTCATCCTGGATGGTTTCAAAGATCGTTTCCATGTCATCGTTTTCAGTGTAGCGGATATCGAACAGGGCTTCGGCATAATCCGGTACCTGGTTGGAGGCCTTGCCGGCCTGGATATAGCTGAAATTTAAGGTGCGGTGCCAGTGGTCCGGAGCCTGAAGTTCAAAATATTTCTTCAGCACCCGGTAGTCGTTGATGAGGTTTTCAATGGCATTTTCTCCCAACCAGGGCCTTGCGCCGTGAGCGGTTTTTCCTCTGGCAACCAGTTTCAGCTTGACCACGCCCTTTTCTTTTACAATGATTTTTTTCAAACTGCCGCCATCGAGGGCAATACAAAACTCGGCCTTAATTTGCATGAGCGCCTGGCGGGCCCCATTGGCACCGCCGATTTCTTCATCGGCGGTGATCAGAACGCCGAAAGGCAGGTCATTTTGGTCTTTGCCTTTTTTGCGTAACTTTTTCAGATGTTCTTTAATTAAAACCAGGGACAGGGCAGCAGCATATTTGTCGTCAATGCTTCCGCGGCCATACAGGGCCTTATCTTTTATGCGCGGCTGAAACAGCGCATCGGGGCCGTCGACCACATCGATATGGGACATCAGCAGGATGGGAGCGACGTTATTTTGAGGCATAACGATAATCGAGGGGGTATCCGCATGATCCAGTCGCTGATATCTGGCCCCGCATGTCTTTAGATAATCTTCTATGAATGAAATGCAGCGCTGAATTTCAGCGGGTTGGGAATGTATGGTTCGAAAGCGGATGAGATCCTCTGTCAGCGTTATGATTTCTTCCATTTTATAAATTTTTTATGGCAGCGACAACGACTTCCACGGCGGTTTCGATGCGCATTCTGCCGGTATTGATGGTGAGATCATAATTTTCAGGATCGGATATGTCGGCATTATAGGATTTTCTGACAAAGGCGGCGCGCCTTGATTCTCTTGCGATCACGCGCTTGCGGGCATTTTCGGCAGACACGTTATAGGCGCGGGCCACATTTTGAATCCTCATTTCCAGTGGCGCCACGACCCGCGCGCTGAATCTTTCATCGGGCGGGATAAGGAAGTTGGCGCCGCGTCCCACGATTACCGCGTGTCCGTGATCTGCAATCGTGTTGATAACCTTCAGCAGGTGCTCCATGTAAATACCGGGATAAAGATATTGGTCTCTGTAAAGGGAGGCTATAAAATCTTCAATCCCCGATAGCCGCTCTTTTTCAAGCGTCTCGATGACCGTGGCCCGTATCTTGGCGCTTTTGGCGATGCCCTTGATAATATCCCTGTGGAAGTAGTCAAAGCCGAATCGATCGGCGACCTGCTGGGCAATAAGGCTGCCACCGCTTCCGGGCTCCATGCTAACGGTAATGACCGTAATGCGCGGCTGCGGTCTGCCGTCTTTCCTGACAGGGCCCTTTTCCCATTTCCTGATTTGCTGCTTTACAAACTGTGCGATTGATTCTTCTTTTGTGACCATTTTCAGTTATTTTCCGACAGTGCTTTCCATAAATTGATCGATGAGTTTCTGCTCGTCGACTGCCGTGATTTCTTGTGGCAGCCTTTTTTCCGCCAGCGCAACGGCGGCTTCAATCAGCTCTGATCGAATTAAATGCCGGGCCTCTAAGATCTGATTTTCGAGCTTCTGCCGCGTTCCCTGTAGCAAGAGCATGCTTTCCTGTCGGGCCTCCTCAATAATTTGTTGTTTTTTCTTTTCGCCGTCCTTGATGATTCTCTTTTTTATATTTTCAAAGCGGGCGGTGCTTTTTCTAAGCAATCTGTTTGCTTCTTCAATTTTTTCTAAGGCCGCCTCTTTTTGCTGCTCATATTTTTTGATTTGCTGATCGATTTCTTTGCGGCGGTTTGAAAAAAAATCCTTTATCGGTTTTCTGCCATACTTTACCAAAACAAAAACGATGATTAAAAAATTTAACCAACGCATCACCAGGTCAAACGTTGATCGCCAGTCATTGGCGGTTTCGGCTGCCAGAGCGGCCGTGCTGCAAACAAGCAACACGGCAAAACCAGCAATCAAACCAAAGCCGCACAATGCGATGGGATTATTTCGTCTCATGACTGCTGACTCCGAAACAGGACCGTTTCGATAATATGCTTTGCCAGATCCTCAGATTCTTTTTGTACATGTTTTCTGGCTTCTGTGATTCGAGCATCGACGTCCTTTTTGGCCTCGGCCCTTAATGTGTCAATTTCTTTGCGGGTAGATGCCATTATTTCAGCAGCCTTTTGGCTGCCGGATGCCTCCAGCTGACTCTTTTGCTTAAAGGCTTCATTTCTGACATCCTTTTCCTGTGTCTGTATCTGATTCGTTAGATCCTCAAATTGATTCTGGGCGGCAACGATATCATCCTGGACATTTTCAATATACGTTTCTCTTTCGTGCATCACCTTGCGCAGCGGGCGGAACATAATGCGGTTGATGATGAATAGAAAAATCAGAAAAGAAATGACCTGAAATATTAACGTTTCATTGATGCTGATGAGCGCAACAGTGCTGATAATTTCCATTGCCAGTTTTCCAATCGGGCTGCTGCCGGTCGGTCCACAATTATTCGACCGAACGGTTTCATCCCCGGGCGGTTGGTTTTAGACAACAAACAGAAGCAACAGGGCAACAACCAGTGAGTAAATCCCCGTTGACTCGGAAACCGCCTGACCGACGAGCATGGTTCGGGTCAGCAGACCGGCTTCCTGGGGGTTTCTGCCGATAGCCTCACAGGCCTTTGCCGCAACCATTCCTTCGCCGACACCGGGACCGATGGCGCCCAGCCCCATTGCCAGACCTGCGCCGATAAAACCTGCCGCTTTTACGATTTCTGCACCTTCAATTGCCATTTTTAGCCTCCTAAATTTAAAAATGAATTGGATTCAATTTTAAGTTAATTTATTAGACAGGATTAACAGGATTATTCTTTTATTTCTCAGTTTCCGGAAGAAACTGAGAAAACTAAATCCGACTGCGTCGGAATTTATTATTTCATTGAGTAAAGCCGATTTCCATCTTTATGCGATCATTTTCCGAATCGATATTTGTGAGCCTTTTATTTATCGTCGAAGGCGATTGGAGTTTCCAGGCTTTCATCTGGAAAGCCTGGAAGATATCCAAATAATCCTGTAAATCTTGTCAAAAAAACATAAATAAAATAGAATCCATACAACTTAAACCACAAAAATAAGTACCAGACTTACCACCATGGCGTAAATGGCGGTTGACTGTGAAACCGCCTGCCCGACCAACATGATCCGCATGAGGTCGTTTGCATGTTCGACATTTCTGGCCACCCATCTAACCGCACCTTCGGCAGCCATTCCATTTCCGATTCCGGGCCCGATACCACCGAACCCCATGCACAGACCGGCGCCTAAAAGCGCCATGGGTGTGGCCAGCGCACTGGATTCGGGAAATGATTTAAACATCAGAATAAAACTGACTAACAATCCGAAAATAGCCGGCGTTTGAGCTACCGCCTGTCCCACCAGCATGATGGTGGTAACACTGGCGTTTGTCT
>JASFPY010000338.1:0-3990 GCA_050115755.1 Desulfobacteraceae bacterium
CTCATAGAAAAGAGGATTTCAATCCTTTAGACTATCAGCTATCAGCTATGAGCTATTAGCTAATTTGTATGTGAGCATTTACCGGAGGCCTGCAACGTAGCCATTGCGCCTTAGGTGGGGTTTTGAAACCACTTCTTGTAACTTTCTTCAACGACCTGCGCATTTTTTTCCCCCAGTTCACCGGGGAATTTACTGCGCACGGCGTTCAGCGCAGCTTCCAGTGACAGCTCCCGGCTGAAGCCGGCAAACGTGCCCAGAAGTGCGGTGTTGATAATCGGGCGGCCCAGAATCCTGCGGGCCAGCTCATCTGCGGATATGGTAACGGCGTTTGATTTTTGAAGTCCTAAATCCGCCAGCGATTTATCCGTATTGATTAAGATCGATCCGGTCTGCTTCAGGCCTTCGGTGACATCGACTTCACTGAGAATGGTGGCATCCTGCACGATGACATAATCGGGTGCATGAACGTGGCTGCGGGTGCGAATGGGATGGTCGCTTAGCCGGCAAAACGCTAAAATCGGCTTGCCGCGACGTTCTCCCCCGCCGCCTAAAAATGGAAATGCCTGGCCGTATTTGCCGTCCTCAAGGGCAGCAATGGCCATAAATTGCGCCAGAACCAGAGATCCCTGGCCGCCCCTTCCGTGTATTCGAATCTCTTTCATTGTCTTCCTCTTTCTAACCCTTCAACTCATGTTACGGCTCAGTAGTAATTTACAAAACAGGGCTTTATAAATTGGGTTTCAGGTGTCAGGCACCTCGCTTATAGCTTGGAGGCTGGAAAGCTGGGAAGCCAAAAGGCCGGATGCGCTGAAGCCCCTGAGCTTTCAAGCATCCAAGCTTTCCAGCCTTCCAGCTATTTTGCTGACACCCGAAACCTGACACCTGAAATCGAATCCGCTGCTTTTACAACCCTTGCCGCAAGTTCATTTTCGATGCGATCCTGTGTCATCGTGAATATAGAACCCGTGATGCTGATGGATGCCACCCCTGACCCCACATACGTGGCCAGTGACAACCCGCTCGGCGTATCCAGTTTGTCGATTTGCATGAAAATTAATGCAAAGCTCAAATTTCGCCCGAAAAATATTTCATAATATGAAAACGATTTTCATATACATAAAAAATCATTTTCTGTCAAGTTTAAATTTCTCGATGATTTAAAAATTACCGGCTTCAAAACCGGGCCGTACATATCTTTAGAAATGCTTTCAAAACTTCAGATCAGGTCCAAGGGCAAGGCAATCTAAAGCGCATAGCCAAGAGCTCATAGCTAATAGAAAAAGGGATTTCAATCCTTTAGACTATCCGCTATCAGCTATGAACTATTAGCTAATTTATATGTGAGCATTCAACGGAGGCCTGTGCTGGACCCTGGTTGATAAAATCAGATGCGAAATCCCGCTTTATCAAGCGGGAAGATGGGGTTTTGAAACCATTTCTATGTGTACTTACATATATACGAGGCAGGCTCTTTCACTTTCAGATCAAAACTCACGTTCGCCGGAATGGTGATCGTCTCGCCTGTTTTCACGGTTCGCCATTCGGAACCCGGCGGCTGGATGTCAATTTCTCCGACGGTTATCGTGAGGTGTTCTTCGCTCTGGGTATCAAAGGTATAGGCTCCCGGCAGGACGACACCCGCCGTAAATGCCTCCCCCTCGCTCTCAAAACCCAGGCTTTTTACGTTTCCGTCAAAATAATCGTTCACTTTGATCATGGGCACGCTCCTTTTTACTTCTCGTTGTTTTTGGACTCGAGTATGCCGAAAACAAGATCGCGTGTCAAGGTGTCGGCTTAAGGCAAGCTATTACCTATCTCAAAAATGTATCCAACGCTCAATAGCTGCATTACCGGCAGGGCCGCAGGGACCCCGCCCCGCGCCCCTGCGGAAAATGCTCAGATACTCAGGCGTATGCTGCGCTTTTGCGCCTGTCCTGCCATAGCCAGCTTATTAGGGCGACGGCGGATCGGATCACGCCTTGTTGAACTCCTTAATTTTGATAAATGATGTGAAACCCCGCTGCTGGCCGGCGGGGCTATCGGATGTGATCCGCTATTTTTGAGATAGGTTCGGAGTATTGTAAAGGGAGTTTTGCGGCTAATTCACGGGGAAGCCTTTTCGGTCCCGGCTTCTTTCTCAGTCTGATGCGGTTATAAAAGAATACAGGCAAATTGATTACCCATGATTCTGTTTAACTGTCTTAATTTCGTTTAATAACCAGCCTGGATAAAAAATACAGAACCAGCCAGGCCACAGGCGTTAAAAGTACCACCCAAAATACGATAGTTGTGTCAAAATGCTTTTTGAAAATAAAGACAATAAGATTAGCCAATAATACGAATATCGAGCCTATTAACCAGATTTTCGTGCTTCGATTTAAATATAAAAGACGCATCAATTTACCTGAGGATTGAAATTTCTGTTACATGGTACGATAAGGGTTGCAGCGGGTCGCTTTTTTGAGATGAGTTCTAATATCGATTTGTTAGTATTTTATTAGGAAGGCTGATTTTTTTAAAAAATCAATATCACCGGCTGTATCTAAAATTCGAGCCCTCGCAAAAGATTTGGTTTCAAATAGCCCCTCTTTAGTAAACTTAATTCGATATCTTCCGATAAATCCGATGCGAGGTGGTGATTTCCTCTCCACCTATCATTTTGGAAAGTACTGGTGACACGGGATCGAAATAATTTACCATTTTTTCCATTACGGTTTTCTCGGGGACTTTTTGACAGGTATTTTGACCAAATTGGATTTTTATGTCATCTGTGAAACGGGGTATGCCTGATAATAAATTCTCGCCAGGGTTCTTGATATGTCTGAAAAAATTGTTTAGGCTACCCCACTTTAATTTTTGTGCAGGATTCAGGTAGTAGGCCTATATGAAAACAAAACCGGCAAATTCATTTGACGCGGACAGCGGCAACATCAAAACATGGGTAGGCGTCGGGCTGGTTCTATTAGCTGCGCTGGCATTTGGGACGAACATCCTGATTGCCAATATGGCCTATCGGGATGGTGTCGATGTTCAAACGGTCAACGCCGCGCGCCATATCGTAACGGTGATCCTGCTGTTTCTATTTCTCAAGCTGCGCGGCACAAAATTGAAATTGCCTCCACGAGAACGCTATACGGGCTTTGTCCTCGGAATTTCAGTATTTATGATGGGGGCCGGATATCTGGGTGCCACCCAGTATCTCCCGGTGAGTGTGGCCGTGCTTATTTTTTACACCCATCCGTTTCTGGTTGCCGTCATCGCCCGCTTTACCGAAAATGAACCGATCACACCCATTCGTTTGGCCGCGATTACGATTGCTTTTATCGGGCTTATCTTTGCCATGGGAATTGAGTCTGTCGCGGGTCTTAACTGGTACGGAATCGGGTTTGGCTTTTTGGCCGCTTTTGGCGCGGCTTCTTTTGTCATCATCAGCAGCGTGGCGATACGCACCGCTGATTCCCAGACGGTAAACATTCACTGTCTATCGGCCGGCACTGTGCTCTACGTGGCCTTCATGTTATTCAGCGGTGGCCCTGCCGAGCACATCGTCGCAGCCGGATGGCTCAAGATGGGCCTTTCAGGCTTAGCGCTGTTTATTGCTTACGCCACATTATTTATCGGACTTGAGATCATCGGGCCGGTAAAAACGTCATTGCTGCTGAACGCCGAGCCGATCATAACGATCATTTTAGCAGCTATATTGCTGGGTGAGCGACTTGCCTTTACGCAGCTGATCGGCGCCGGGTTTGTCATGGCAGGCATCATTTTGATCACCCGCGAATATATCAAAAAAAGTCCTTAGTTGGCGGGTACCACACTGCCCTGCAGATTTTGCTTCACGACGATATCCGGACGGCCGGTCAGATTGGCGTGAATGGTGCGGCCCAGGAAGATCTGCTTGCCGTCTGCGGTTTTGGGAATCTTGTCTTCGATCTTCAACTTTATCTCCTGGGCGCTGGTACCGGCGATCCGGGCCAGATTTCTCACCCG
>JASFPY010000339.1:0-3974 GCA_050115755.1 Desulfobacteraceae bacterium
TTTTCCCCACGACGTACCGCAATACTGACTGCCGGCTGGGAAAGATTTAAGCGTTTGGCCAGATCGGTCTTGCTCATTAGCAACTCTTTGGAAGCCCAATAACAAAGCAAATCCCTTGCATCAACAACTCCCGGCCTACGGCTCCGCTCCCAAACCCGTTCCAGCGGAATATTCATCACGGCTGCAACACGCGCGCCAACCCGGTCAAGATTAAATCCTTCTGCACGTAACCGGTGACGGCGCTCCAGCTGCTCATCGGCTTTTTTTAAAACCGACTCGACAAAATCAGTATCTCCCAGAATACGCTCATCGCCCTTGACCCGCACCGCTTCATCTCTCAATTCGCTGAGAGCTCTCCACCCACCAACGCTGCGCAAAAGTCCACCACCGGTAAGATCAGGCCGTCTGCCTTGCGAAACCCCTTCTTTAACAAATTGCTGATATGCTTTGCGAGCCTCAGATTTTCTGTCATCAAAAAATTTCAGCACATAATCAACCTGCTGCCAATCTCTTTTCACCTCTCCGACCACCGCACCGTGCCCGCAATATGGATATTTATCCAGCGCCCTTAAGTCTACAATCAGTTTGGCGCGCAAGGGGTTTAAATGGATGTAGCGCACAAGTTCCAGAAAATAAGGCTCCTCTTGGCAAAGAATCGATCTGTAGCGGTTTTGAAACAAATGGCCGTGCCGGCGGTATCGGCGGTTGAAATAAACGGCATATCCGGTTAACAATCGCCTCATGATGGTGGCAATCGGTGTCAATCCCGTTCTCAATAACAAATGAACGTGGTTGGGCATCGATGCCCAGGCGTAAATTGGTGTTTCAGATTCTGAAAGGATAGCACCGAGTCTTTTTATAAACTCAAAGTAATCCTTATCGTCTTTAAAAATCTTGCGTTTCTCAATCCCTCTAACGATGATGTGCTGAAGCGCACCGGGAGCATCTATTCGGGCTTTGCGCGGCATACGTTTGCTTTAGCATTTGGAAAATTCAGCGTCAACTTATTTATATATTTATGGACGTCCCCCTTTTTCGTTTTGGAGGGGGGGTGGGCGATGTTACTTTAGTCCAGGGACAGCAGGTGGGTTCTGAGATTTACTTTTTTGTTTTTGATGCCCAGCTTGGTGCGGATGTTGTCTCGATGAAACTCAATGGTTCTGGGGGACAGGTGGCTGAGTTCGGCGATGTCCTTTGTGGTTTTGCCCTGCTTGATGAGGTTAGCCACCTGAATTTCCCTGGGCGTAAGCCCCAGATAGCTGTGGGTCAGGCTGCGCGCAAAAGGAGAAAGCATATCTTTGAGGTTGGATTCAATGATGTCTAAATAAGCTTTTTCTCTGTGCAGCAATTTACCGTTGTTTAATTTTGCCAGGTAAGGAAAAATTAGTTCGCGCACGTTGCTGACCATCTTTTCTTCAAGATCGACTCTATCCTCATCTTTTTTCATCAACAGGACCTTCAACGCTGAATTGAGCTCCTGCAATTGCACTGTTTTACTTTTTAATTCCTTTTCCCTTTTCTTCAATGCCGCTTCAGCCTGCATGCGCTCGCGTATCTCTTCTTTACACTGTTTGTTGGTCTCCAATAAAGCCGCGGTTCGCTCTTTGACTTGATTTTCGAGATCTGCATTAATTTGCTCTAATACCTGCTCCGCCAGTTTGCGCTTGGTGATATCGCGGTCGATACCCCTGTATCCCAGATATTCGCCGTTTTCATCAAAAAACGGCACACCGCTTGTTTCGAGCACGACTTCATAACCATCTTTGTGGAGATTGATATTTTCGAGCCTCGAGAAGGCTTTGCGGGATTTAGACAATTTGCGGAAACTTTTAGCAACTTTCTCGGCCTCATGGGGCGGCATAAAATCAAAAGCCTTTTTGCCGAGAACTTCATGACGACCATAGCCCAGTATGTCTTTAACTTTTTGATTGCTGAAAATATAGGCGCCGGTCTGATCGACTTCCCAGATCCAGTCGCTGGTGGTTTCCACCAGAGTCAAAAATCTTTGGCGGCTGGCGCAAAGCATTTTCTCAATTTCTTTCAGCCGGGTGACATCCTGGACGATTGCCTGGGTGCAGGGGCTTCCCTTATAGGTAATGGGTCTGAGGCTTAGCAGACAATCATAGGGTTGGCCGTCCTTGCGCCTGAATTGAACTTCGGCCCGGTCAACAAAACCCTGCCGGTTCAGTCTGGCCAGCACATCATCGCGCGTTTTCAGATCATAATATAATTTTTCAATATTTTTTATTTTGAAAATGTCTTCAGGACAATAGGCACCCGGTTTTAAAATGGCCTCGTTGAAGTCAATCAGATTGCCTTTCCTGTCAGCAATGCCAATGCCGACAGGCGCATTTTCAAACAGGCTACGGTATAATGCCTCGCTTTCACGCAGAGCGCCTTGTGTTTCTTCGAGCGCTTTGACTTTCTGGGCCAATTCCGCATAGGTCGGTTTTTTGCTCATGTGTCATCCTCATGTATAAAAAATTTGAGCCAGCGGGTACTTTATTAAACTGATACTGTCTAAAATTACCTATTTTTTTGTCCACGCATTGTCAAGGCAAGAACAGGATCGGTTGCGCTGATGGAAAAGCATACAAAATTTCTTCGGGCATTGTCCCGTTCATTTTTCGCTTGACTTAAATGTGCTTTTTATGTTCCCTGATCAATGAACAACCCTTTAAACCCTGAACCTTACTTAAAAGAATAAATCATAATGGGAACCGGCAGCCAGGATTCTAAAGGCACTGAAACCAGTCGGGATGAACTGGAGCTGCGGACCTATTATCTGGGCACGCTGTTTGACATCAGCAAAGATTTGTTCGGCACACTGGACACCGCGAGCATCCTGCAAAATTTTCTTCTGATGACCATGGGCAACTTCGGCGTTGTCGAGGGTTTCATTCTCGTCATCAACCTGAATTCCAAAGAAACCCTGCACTTTGTATCAAACGGCTTTCACAACGTCGATCTTGCACAATTGGAAAACAGTGCCAGAGAGATTCTACTGCACAGAGAAATCACAAATCCGACCGTCGAAGAGATTAAAAGCGAAGAAACGCGAATTCTGCCTGTAGAAGTCGCTTGTGCGGCACCCTTCAAAGTCGATAAAAATAGTGCCGGCATCATGTGCCTGGGGTCCAAAATCATTGACGAACCTTACACGGAAGATGAAAAAAAGCTTCTGATCACCCTGATAAACAGCATGATCATCGCGCTGCAAAACGCCGGCGCTTTCGAGGAAATCAACCATCTCAACAAAGACCTGCTTGAAAAAAGCCAGCAACTGGAGAAGACCGTTGTGCAACTTCAGGCTGCTATGAAAAAGGTAGCCACATACAGCAAACACCTGGAGCAAATCATCGCCGCTCTGAACGTCGCCCAGGAAGTGCAACAAAGCCTGCTGCCGCAGCAGCCGCCAAAAGAAAAACATCTCGATATTGCCGGCAGCAGCCTTTACTGCGATGAAACCGGCGGGGATTACTATGATTATATTGAATTGCCCAGCATGGGCCCCGATACGCAGGCAATTGTGGTGGGCGACGTCAGCGGTCACGGCATTTCATCGGCATTGCTGATGGCCGGCGTAAGAGCCTATCTCAGAGGCCGGGTCACCCAGGCTGGCTCAGCAGCTGAAATTATCAGCGACGTCAATCGGCTGGTCTCGGCCGATACCGTCGAAACCAATCAATTCATGACCCTTTTCTTCCTGGTGATGGAAGTGCAGACCGGCCAGATCACCTGGGTCCGCGCAGGCCATGATCCGGCTTTGCTGTATACTCCTGATAAGGACCATTTTGAAAAACTAGAAGGCCACGGCATCCCGCTGGGAGTAGAAAAAACCTGGCAGTACCAGGATTACACCAAAACGGTCCGGCCGGGACAAATTTTGGTTCTGACCACAGACGGTGTGCTGGAAGCCCACAATAAAAATGGGGAAATGTTCGGCCGGGAGCGGGTTAAAGAAATTATCCGGC
>JASFPY010000340.1:0-3971 GCA_050115755.1 Desulfobacteraceae bacterium
GCCCGATCGGCGGGTGTTTTTACAGATGAACCCTAAAGTCAGAGCGGCAACAATGAATATGAAAAGATGGCTAATAAACTTTATATTGGTTGGCCTGCTGGTCATCTGGGGATGCGCCACTCAATCTGATGTAAATACGATTGACAACCGCCTCACCGAGATGGAAATGCGTGATGCTCAGCAACGTCAGTTTCGGGAAGAACTCAAATCTGATGTAGAGGTTCGCAACCAGCAACTGCGCAAGCAATCAGCCGGTTTGCGTGCCTTGCTTGAAGAGATGAATGAAGAGATTCGCATTTTAGGCGGACGAGTTGAAGAAATGGAATACGCGCTCAAACAGGAACAACAAAATGCACGGGAACTGGAGAAAAAAAGAGAAGAAAAGCTGGACCGCTTGGCTGAGCTTACCGATCAACACTCGGAACGGATCGTTCGCATGGAACAGTACCTCAATTTAGAATCCAGCAAGAAGCCGGTAGCCACGGTCGCACCGGCCACCCCTGCAACAAAACCGTCGTCGGAAGATGAAATCTATCGATCCGCCAAGCAAGCATTTGACCAGGGCGATTCTGAAGCTGCCAGAAAAGGTTTTCAAGAATTTATCAGGCGCTATCCAGAATCAAAAAATGCGGATAACGCGCAATTCTGGATCGGCGAGATCTATTATCGTGAAAAGTGGTATGAAAAAGCGATTTTGGAATATCAGAATGTAATTGAAAAATTCCCGAAAGGCAACAAAGTTCCAGCGGCCCTATTAAAACAGGGTTTGGCATTTTCAAATATCGGGGACAACGCAAATGCCAAACTGATTCTGGAAGAATTAGTCCGGAAATACCCTAAATCCAACGAAGCCAAGGTTGCCGCCGAGAAGTTAAAAGCATTAAAATGAGTCTGGCGCGAGAATGGTTAAGATCATTGGCATAGATCCCGGTCTGTCGGCTACCGGTATCGGAATTGTCAGCGGGCTGGGGCCAAATATCGACAGCTACTCTTTCGGCAGCATTCATACTTCTAAAACCACTTCTTTACCGAGTCGTCTCGAAAAGATTTTTTCCAAACTTCTCCATTTGCTTAAAAGTGAAAAACCGGATTTAATGGTTCTCGAGGATGTCTATTCTCTAAAAAGATATCCGAAATCGGGAATTTTACTGGGGCAGGTGACCGGAGTGATTCAACTGGCCGGGTTTCATGCGGCTGTACCTTCAATCGAAATATCGGTTAGAGAGGCCAAACAGATTCTGACCGGAAACGGCAGTGCCAGTAAAGAACAGCTGGAGAAGGCGGTGCGGCATCGACTCAATCACAAAATTCGCATTAAACCCGTGCATGCATCCGATGCCACCGGGTTGGCGCTTATCGGGTTATACCGCTATCAGGATAAAATTCGGATGAACACAAACAGGATGTAACAGGAGATTATCGCGTTCAGATGTGAAAAGGGGTATCTTTTAGCTCTAATCGAGCGTTTCACCTCCGGCGAGACTTAAGGAGCGGCTCTTCGAGCCTCGAGGAGCTCCGCCTCCGGCGGATTGAGGATTAAAACCAAAGGGCTGGATTTTTTCCCTCAAGCGCAGCGCTCCTCAAGCGAAACGCTCTTCAAGCGCAGCGCTCCACCAGCTGCAAAGCGACAGCGGAGCAATACCGTGATTGGTTATATCGAAGGAAAAATTTTAAAAAAAGAAGACGAACGGGTGCTCGTATTAGCCAATCAGGTGGGATATGAAATTTTACTTCCGGCGTTCGTCATGGAAAATATAGCAGCCAATAAAGTCGGCGATGAAATCGCACTTTATGTTTTTTATCAACAGACCGAACGCCAGCCCAAACCAATATTAATCGGTTTTAATCTGGAGGCTGAAAAAGAATTCTTTCAAAATTTTATATCAGTTGAAGACATCGGGCCCTTAAAAGCGGTCAAAGCGCTAAACATACCGGTTCGGGAAGTTGCCAGGGCGATTGAAAACCGGGACGTGCAAAGCCTGACCCGCCTCAAAGGCATTGGTGCGCGCACCGCTCAAAAAATTATTGCGACCCTTGAGGGCAAGATGGGCAAGTTCGCACTGATCCGTAAGGAAGAAAAAAAAGGGATTGCGGTTGTGGAAGATTTTTCAGAACAGGTTTATGAAGTTTTAGTCAAACAGCTCGGACACAGAACCGCCGACGCCAAACGCATGATTGCGCAGGCCTTTAAACGCAACCGTGAGATAACGACGCCGGAGGAACTTTTTGAAGAAGTATACCGCGGAGAGCAAACCTAAATTGGTTATTCGTTATTTGAGGGGTGAGTTTTTTCGATTTAAGCGCTCCATCAATAATTATGGACGGCCTGCGAAACCTGCGTAAACTCGTGCATAAAAGCGCGTGGCAAAAAAACAGTAAAGGAAATTATTATAATACGATTATTCTAATAACCCATAACGATTAACAGATAACGAAATAATGGGGCCGCCATGTCCGATGATGTGATCAAATATTCTTCTGATAATCAAAAGGTTATCTCTAGCGCTGCCTTACCCGAGGATCAGGAACACGAAATCCTTTCGTTGCGTCCGGAACGGCTTTCTGCATATGTCGGGCAAGAAGAAGTTGTTGAAACATTAAAAATAGCCATCCAGGCGGCTACTGAGCGAGGCGAACCCATCGATCATGTTTTATTTCACGGTCCGCCGGGTCTTGGCAAAACAACATTAGCCCACATTATTGCCAATGAAATGCAGGGCAAACTTACGGTAACCTCAGGGCCCGCCCTGGAAAAAGGCGGCGATCTGGTGGGCATTCTCACCCATCTTGAAACGGGCGACATTTTATTTATCGATGAGATCCACCGGACACCCAAAGCGGTTGAAGAATTTATGTATCCGGCCATGGAGGATTACGCCATTGATTTCGTTTTTGATAAAGGGGTGCATGCCCGCAGTCATCGCTATCGGTTAAATCGCTTTACGCTGGTCGGGGCCACGACACGCGTCGGGCTGCTATCGGCGCCTTTGCGGGATCGCTTTGTTATTTTCAGAAGTCTCGATTTCTATAATGATGATGACCTTGTTAAAATTGCTAAGCGTTCAGCCCAATTGCTGAGTTTAAAAATTGATACCCAGGGCGCTTTCGAACTTGCCAAACGTTCCAGAGGTACCCCCCGCATTGTGAATCGATTGCTTAAACGCGTTCGAGATTTCAGCCAGGTCAAGGCCGACGGCGTCATCACCCAATCGACGGTCAAAGGTGCCCTTGAATTGGAAGGGGTTGATGAAAGAGGCCTGACCGATCTTGACCGCCGTTATTTAAAAACCATTATTAAATTTTATACCGGCGGCCCTGTCGGCATTGAGGCCATTGCAGCCACTTTGCAGGAAGAATCGGACACCTTGGTGGATGTTGTCGAGCCTTATTTATTGAAAATCGGTTTTATTTTGCGAACCTCATCCGGCAGAAAAGCGTCTGAGGCCGCATACAAACATCTGGGATTTCGTGTTCAGGGTAAGCTGTTTAGCTAAAATTTATTATGTCTGTAATTTCCATTTTATCGGATTTCGGTACTGAAGACGAATACGTTGGGGTGATGAAAGGTGTTATGCTTTCGATCTGCCCTTCGGCGGCAATTGTTGATATTACCCACCAGATAGATCCGCAGGATATTCACCAGGCCGCTTATATGGTACCGTCGTATTATCATTTTTTCCCAGAGCGGACGGTCCATATTGTGGTCGTCGATCCGGGGGTGGGAAGCTCGCGCGGCATTCTGGCCGCCAACCATCGCAAGCATTTCTTTATTGCCCCGGATAATGGTGTTTTGACCCTTTTGCTGAATGCGGAAAAATCTGATACGATTATCCGTGTAGACAACTCATCTTATTTTTTAAAACCGCTAAGTTCAACATTTCATGGGCGAGATATTTTCGCAGCGCTCGGCGCACATCTCAGTTGCGGGACAAAGCTGGATGCGCTTGGGTCCTGCATAGATATCAAGGACA
>JASFPY010000341.1:0-3955 GCA_050115755.1 Desulfobacteraceae bacterium
ACAACCAATATCATTCCGCGCATGGATCTTAAAGCATTGAAAGACGGATATAAAAAAATAATGGGCCAGATTTATTCGCCCAAATCCTATTATGAGCGGGTCAGGATATTTCTCAAAGAGTACAAGGCCCCCCGATCAAACATTCCGCTGGATTTTCAACGCTTCCTGGCGTTTTTTCGATCCAGCATCCGCCTCGGCATTTTCGGCAAAGAGCGGTTCCATTATTGGCGGCTTTTGCTGTGGACCCTGCGCAAAAGGCCTCAATTAATGCCAATGGCCATTACATTTGCAATTTACGGCCACCATTTCAGAAAAGTTTGTGAAATACATCTGCTCTGAATCAGACGATTTCAATTAATTCCACGTCAAAAATCAATGTGACGCCCGCCAGGGGATGATTGGCATCCAGGGTAATAGTATCTTCTTTAACATCGACAACTTTTACTTTAAATGTCTGGCCGTCGGATGCTTGAATATCTAAATGGATACCAACGGCGAGTTTAATCCCTTCTGGAATTTCGTCTTTGTTTAACTCAACCATTAGCTCTTGGCGCGGTACCCCAAATGCTTCCTGCGGTGAAATCGTCAGGGTCTTTTTATCGCCGACCTGCATACCGATGATGCCTTGCTCCAGTCCGGAAATGACATTTCCTTCTCCAATCTTGAATTCAAGCGGGCCGCGTTCTTTTGAGGTTTCTACCACCGTGTCATCTTGCATCTTTCCGGTAAAATGAATTTTGACCCTATCTCCTGTCTTGGCCTTGACCATATTATTCCTCCTTTTTTATTTCTTTAATTTGGATGCTCCCTTTTGACGCAGGGCAGAAACAGTAGCGGTGTACGTGAAATGAAATAGATGGTTGAGGATGGGGGTCACGCAAAACGCAGTATGCGCCTGCTTAGCGCTAGGCTAAAGATGTTTGAGTTTAACCCAATACTGTAGTAAAGATTGCTTGGTGAAGCAAGTAAAGATTGAATTTTTTCAGTTCTAGTGACCCGGTAGTGGTTTCCGGTATTATCACCGCTGAAAAATCAAAAGCCGGGATGTTTGAAAGCGGGGAAGCCTGAAAGAATGCTAACAAAGACGCTCAGCCGCTTTTCGCTTTCAAGCCTCCCAGCAACATCCGTTAAGGGCAACCCTGTGCGGCTGTCAGAACTTTGAACCCCTGAACCTTTAAACGCTGAACCTTTAGAAATGATCTTCATCGCCGGTGTTTCACCCAAAATAAAAGTATTGGATCAAAATCCACACCGATGCCCGGTTTGCGGTTTGAACCAGGCATACTACAAGCGGGTGGATCATTATCTCAGTCTGTTTTTTATTCCGATATTCAGAGTCAAAAAGGGAGAGCCGTTTTTGGCCTGCGATCAATGCCAGCAATCCTTACATTCACCCCGACAGGATTTCAACCGGCAGCAAACGGAAGATGCCCGGGTATGCCGCTATTGCGGCAGAGAAGTCGGTGACGATTTCAAGTTTTGTCCATATTGCGGAAAGCGAATATAAAGCCAGCAGGTTTCAGCCGGTTATCGAGTACGAGGACGAGGACGATATTTTATTCTGCTCATCTTACTCGTCCTCGTCGTCGTCCTTGTACTCGGATGTTGTCCAATACCGTCTCTGAAAGCCTGACACCCGAAACCTGAAACCGATTTTGGAAGCATAGAAGTGAATCAAAACCTAAAAAACGACGGAAGCAAAACACTTGAGAGGCATGTGGTGCTGGTATCGCCGCAGATTCACTGGAACACCGGCAATATCGGTCGTACGTGCGTGGCCACCGGATCCGATCTTCATCTTATCCGGCCGCTGGGGTTTTCGCTGGACAGCAAGGAATTAAAACGGGCGGGTCTGGATTACTGGAAACAGGTGAAGCTCAGTGTCTGGGATGATTTGGGCGATCTGAATGCTAAACTGAAGCCCCGCCAGCATGAGGTGGCCATCTTTTCAAAAACCGGAAGGCGACTTTTTTGGTCACTGCCGTCACCGTCGCGACTGTTTCTGATCTTTGGTTCCGAAACCCGCGGACTGCCCGCAAGCCTACTGGAAAGGTATCCGGAGGCCACCTATCATATTCCCATCACCAAAAATATACGTTCATTAAATCTTTCCACGGCTGTCGCTGTTGCCCTTTACGAAAGCCTGCGCCTGGCAAACCCGTTTCACGCCTGGTCAATTGGTTGAAGAACTCTTTTTATCTATGATATATTTAACAGAACATAGCCGCCACAAATTGAAAATGATAGCTATATTACTATTCAATTATTGACATATATAGTAATGTGATTAAATTGAAATATATCGCAAATTATCATAAACGGAGGATCAAAAACGAATGCGTTTCGACAAATTTACAATAAAATCTCAGGAGTTAATACAAAATGCCCAGACACTGGCCGCACAGCACAATAACCAGCAGATTGAACCTGAGCATTTGCTGGCAGCTATGCTCGCCGAATCCAGCGGCATTGCCGGTGCTATGCTGCGCAAACTGGGAACATCTCCGGGAGAAATCGCCCAGAAAGTAAATGCGGCAGTTGCCCGGCTGCCTGGTGTTAGCGGAGCCGGAACAGGAGAAGCCTATATTTCTCCCAGAAGCAAGGCCATATTGGAACAAGCGTTTGCACAGGCAACCAAGATGAAGGACGAGTATGTCAGCATCGAGCATATTATTTTAGCCATTGCTGAAGAAAAAACTGGCGAGGCTGCCAAAATTTTGTCCCAGGCGGGAGTTACGCGGGACTCCATATTACGTGTTTTACAAGAAATCCGGGGAAAACAGCGCATTACCGATCCCAATCCGGAGGACAAGTATCAGGCTCTGGAAAAATTCAGCCGCGACCTGACGGACCTGGCGCGACTGGGCAAATTGGATCCGGTCATCGGCCGGGATGAAGAAATCCGCCGCATTGTTCAGGTGCTTTCCCGGCGCACCAAAAACAACCCGGTTTTAATCGGGGAACCGGGTGTTGGCAAAACCGCCATTGTCGAGGGCCTGGCACAACGAATTGTGGAAGGCGATGTTTCCGAAACGCTGAAAAACCGGCGGCTGGTTGCCCTGGATATGGGGGCTTTGATCGCCGGCGCCAAATACCGCGGCGAATTTGAAGACCGGCTCAAAGCGGTACTAAAAGAGGTCGAAGCCGCGGAAGGCGAGATTATCCTTTTTATCGATGAACTTCACACCGTGGTGGGTGCCGGCGCTGCAGAGGGGGCGGTGGATGCCTCCAACATGCTCAAACCCGCACTGGCCAGAGGAACCCTGCGGTGTGTAGGAGCAACGACCCTCAACGAATATCGCAAATACATCGAGAAAGATGCCGCCCTGGAACGCCGGTTTCAGCCGGTACGGGTGGGGGAACCCAGCGTGGAGGACACCATATCGATTTTGCGGGGATTGAAGGAAAAGTATGAAGTCCATCACGGGGTTCGTATCAAGGACTCGGCCATTGTCGCTGCCGCCACCCTTTCCCATCGCTACATTGCCGATCGCTTTTTGCCGGATAAAGCCATTGATTTAATAGATGAATGTGCATCAAAACTGAGAATTGAAATTGACAGCATGCCGGCTGAAATTGATGAAATACAACGCAAAATCACCCAGTCCGAAATCGAGCGCCAGGCCCTCAAAAAGGAAACGGATGCGGCTTCCAAAGAGCGGTTGAAAAAGCTGGAAGCCGAGCTGGCCGAGCTGAATGATGAGCTGATGGCGATGAAAGGCCACTGGCAAAATGAAAAAGATCTGATCCAGACGATCCGCAAAATAAAAGAGGATCAGGAGCAGTTGAGCACCGAGGCGCAACTGGCGGAGAGAGAAGGCAATCTGGCCCGGGTGGCGGAGATCCGATACGGCAACGCCCTGGCACTTGAAAAACAGCTTGAGGAAGCCAACCAAAAACTTTCTGAGCTTCAGCAGGCCAGCAAAATGCTCAAAGAAGAAGTTGATGATGAGGA
>JASFPY010000342.1:0-3955 GCA_050115755.1 Desulfobacteraceae bacterium
TTCGTCATAACGCCGGTCCAGCTTGCCAAGGGCATCTTCATATTCCTGCGGATTGATCTCTCCTGATTTGAAACGGGCCTCCAGCATGCCGCGCTCGTCATCGTACCATCTGTCCGGATCAAAATTGTACGTCATCTGCTGATTCTTTAATCTTTTTCCTGCGATACTTTGATAATGGCGTCTTTTGGAAACGCCAGCCCGGATGCCACCTCGACTGCTTTGATAATGCCTGCAGGCACCGGGCAGGCGGTATGCTTGCAGTGCTTGGCCGCCATGACTAGTGTTTTGGGGCCGTCCCCGCGAAAAGAGATCTCTTCGATCGGGTTGACGACCTTCAAATCGCTGGCCAATTTCTGGATACTTTCGCATCTGGTATTGATTTCCAGATTGACCATCCGAGACCGCTCGTCCGATGTGGCCCGTATTTCTGTGATCATACCGCAGATTCCAGACATGACGTTTACGATACCTCTCATAATAGCCACTCAAACCTTTCGATAAGCGGTCCCCAATCCGTATGCGTATTAAGCGGACCGGTAATTTGTAAGCATTATTATCGTATTTATTTTATTTTTGGCCACTTCGATATTCTGGCCATCCGCTAATTCTATCCGGATCAATTTCTCCTGAAGGGACCCTTTAAATTGATTTAAATCCAGGGTAATGATCCGGTCGGTTTTAAATTGAATCCCGCGCATATGTATATTGGCGACATCCTTTTTTTTAACGACGATTTCACCATAAGGCGTTCTGATGGGAAAGGTACGGGTCGAAATTTTACCGTTTACCAGATTTCCGTCTTTGAAAACGATCACGTCAAAAATTTCGGGTACTGCCATATTAACCTTCCATTTCTATCAGAAGTGATAGGCGGCGCGAACCGTCATCACATAGTGGTTGAACTCAGAGACATCGCCGGTTCCCCACACCCGCTTGGCGTCAAGGCCGACACTGATGCGATCCCTGACAAAAAGATCGCATCCGAGACCGATATTATAGGCAAAGTCCGATTCGTCTGAATTACCGTTATCCGAATCGATTTCGCTTATCATATACCCGCCGCCGATCCTTACGTAGGGATATAGTCTTTCTTCCCACAGGCTAGGGGAGATCACCTTGAGGTCAAACATTACGGTCCAGATGCTGATATCGAAATCGGTGTTACCCACCTCGCCGTCGAAATCGGCATACCAGTTGAAGTTGCCTTCAACAGCCAGATGCCTGAGCCACCAGTAACCGCCAAAAACATTCATTCCCCATGAATTATCGATGTTGGAATTGGCGGAGATTTTTTTCAGGTCGCCGTCATCGAAGTCTTCGCCCACATAGCTTAAACCGGCTCCGGCAAAGAATCTGCCCTGTTTCTCTTCAGCCTGCGCGTTCAAAGTGCAAGATAAAACGCCGGCAATAATAGTGACGTAAAGCAAAATCGTTCGCATCTTAATCTCCTGATTCGGATTAAAAAAACAACATTTACCAAAGAACCCGGTTAGGAGTCAAGAATATAGCGGACCGCCATTTTTGATTTATGAAGTCGATTGTGTCCTAAATAGCAGAATAGCCTTGTGAAGTGTCAATTAGTATTTATTCGACTGGCTCGATATCTTCAATATCGGGTAATTCAATTTCCCTGGAAGCAGCCACAAGACAGACGATGGCTGCAAATATGCACCAGACAGCAGCTATTATGGCGATAATAAGTAATATTCTGAAGATGGTCAATCCCCCCTTAGAAGCAAACGGCGCCGGTTATCAAAGACCGCGATGCGCTGATCTTGGTCTGCCCAGACCTTCAGTTTCGATTCGTGTTTTCAGCAAGCCGCCGATTGGATCGACCATTTTAAAGCATTTTGTCTTTAAAATGGATAATCCGACTTTATAATGCCCTTTAAACGGTTCATGGCTTCGTTTGGCAATGCCATTTATTTTGGCTGTGACATATTTGACTGTCCTAATTTTTTCAGCCGTCCAATATTTCATTTCCAGAACCGACCCGATATCCAGGATCTTTAAGACCGGGGAATTTTCGCTGACAAAAAAACATCCCTGATTGGCGTTGATCTCCCTCAGCTTAAACTGATATCCAAGACCGTCTTTGCTTATTTTTATCTCGGCCCTCAGGTGGCTATCAATTTTTCTCAAGAGCTGATATTTGTTCTCGACTGGATTGCCGGTTGTAATATGTTGAACCATTTTACTCCTTTCCGAATTCAAATGGTGGTTTTACAACCATTTCTTCAGCTGAAATTCGAATCAGTGTTAAGAAAAAGCGCTGTATAAACCTAAAAAAATGTATATCCAGGGTGCTGGCCGGCGGGCATCAAGGCGGATAGTTGAAATAAATTCCTCAGAGAAGCGAACACGGTTTCAGATTGAAAACGCTGGCAATTTCCTCTGACCAAACGATTCTGCAATTTTCGTGCAAAACATGTGAACAAAATAAAAATACAAATAATTACAGAATCTTAATATGATTATCATTAAATTTGGGCCCGTTGGTTGTGAAAAAAAATAGCCAAATAATTGGGTAACAGATTACCCAAACGGTCGATGCCGTGATTGGCGCGGTGCCATCAAATTTGATCTGCTCGACGTTAGATTCGAACCACAACTTCAGCCGAAAGGGGTTGCGTTAAATAAATTACTTGATTTTAACGGGAAAAAATATTTATAATTTAGAAGATAATTAAGGGTCTGGCTTAATTTTAAGCGGGTTTCATTCTGAAGGAAAGATCCATTCGTCAGGGTGGCATCCTGCAGTATGGGACTATGGCAATTACAGAAACAAAGGGGGTGTCACTGTGGCAACTGGTGTTGTGAAATGGTTTAACGATCGTAAGGGTTATGGTTTTATTGAGCAAGAAGATGGTCCGGATGTTTTCGTGCATCATACCGGAATCGAAGCAG
This sequence comes from Desulfobacteraceae bacterium, assembly GCA_050115755.1. Lineage (GTDB taxonomy): Bacteria > Desulfobacterota > Desulfobacteria > Desulfobacterales > JAHEIW01 > JAHEIW01. The sequence continues at coordinate 2,908 of JASFPY010000342.1, forward strand.
ACGGATTCAGGTCCCTCAACGAAGGCGATCAGGTTACGTTTGATATCGAAGAGGGGCCCAAAGGCGCACATGCCGTAAATGTAAAAACCGTTTAATCCTGATTAAACCTGACCAAGGCAACCCTTCATCATTTGAAGGGTTGCTTTTTTTGTGCCTGTATCTTGCCCGACCCGGTGGCTTTTATATTCTCCTCAATTTTCATTTAAGAATCTGGTGATCGTTTGACACATCACTGTCCTTATCCTATACTCCCCCCGGGAATCTTCAATCAACCGCACTGATTTCGCGCTAACCGCAAAAGGAGAAGCCCTATCATGAATACGGATACAAACCGTATCTTCCTGGAAGATGTTGGTGAAATTGTTATGTCACGTGGCGGCAGGGACATATGGCTTGTAAAGGCGATTACCCAGCACGAGGCTTTCCGTGACAGATGTCTGCCGGAGAAGATTTATCTGGTTGATTTTCCCGGTCGGGGGGCCGGTGAAGAATTTCTACTCAGCCGGCAGGCCTGCGGGCCTGAAAAATTTCTGATGATAAAATCGGTGGGTCACGACATGATTCGCCTCTTTGAACGAATGTTCGAAGGCAAAGTGGCGCAGTTTGTCATTTTGTGGGGTGGGCGCCCGCTTGACTTGCTGGACGCGAATCCTCCCCTCCAGCGGCCCGGGCTTCTAGACACGACCTATATAAAGCTCACCCGGGTTGAGGACAAATCGGGTTTTCGTGGCTGGAGCATCGTGGAAAGCTCTTTTGTGGGAGATTGGTGGCTGGACGACACCTGGATTATCATGGAAGAATGCATCGCTTCGGGCCAGACACTAAACTACTTCGTCGAGGAAGCACTGCAACATCACCGACCCCGGAAAATATTTCTTTTTCCGGTTTGCGCGAGCCTCGAGGGTCTTGAGGGAATCTATTCGATATGCAGCAATCACGGCGTCGAACTTATCCCGGTCTTCAACGGAGCGCTCATAGAAGTGGCTGAACAAGGGGTATCATTGCCTTTCACCGATCTGGGCCTTCAACCCCGCACCATCGTTACGCA
>JASFPY010000343.1:0-3949 GCA_050115755.1 Desulfobacteraceae bacterium
GACAAATCACTGCAACCCATAACCGTTTCATTCTGTGCTCCTTTCATCTTCAGAATTCTGCGGAAACACCATTTTTCCGCTCAGACTGACGTCGTATCCCTCCAGCGCTTCAGCGATCAGGCGAAACTGGGCTTCGTGCAGCAAGGACAGAAAAAGTTGAATCCCTTCATCAAAAAATCGCTCTTTAGAAACCATCAGATCGTATCGTTCCCACCGCAGCGGAATAAAATCAATATCCAGAAGGCTCGCGACGGCTCGGATCGCCGGGCCGGCATCCGCCCTGCCCGCCAGAATTTCGAGCCCCACATCGAGGTGGCGGTGGACTTCATGGGTATAGCCATTTAATTTCTCTGCCTTTATGCCTGCCTTTTTCAGTTCCCGGTCCAGCAATAAACGCGTCCCGGTTCCCAGCGGACGATTCACGAGGGTGACGCCGGGACGGGTTAAATCCGCCATGCCGGTAATGTTTTCCGGGTTTCCCTTCTTGACGAGTATTCCCTGTTCACGTTTGCAAAAATTGATCAGAGCCGGCATCTGCTCGAGTTCTTTGAAGGCATAATCAAAATTGTATTCCGCTTCATTGTCCTGGATGAGATGGCTGGCGGCGATATGACATAAGTTTTGCCGCAGGGCCCGCAGTCCCCCCATGCTTCCCAGATTTCCAAAGACCGCCACATGGCCTGGATAAAGCCTGTTGAAAAGCGAAATGGTTTTATCCAGCAAGGGATCGTTACTTCCCGTGATAATCAGCAACCCCTCGTATGGGGGGAGATGGGTGGCGCTTTTGGGGTAATTGATGGTATTTGTTTCAATCCATTGCTCTGCCAGGTGTCGCGGGAATAGCCATTTGCCGGTAATTTTGGTGGCCGGCAAACCCTTTTCAGATACGAGCGTATAAACCATTTTTTCATTCACATTGAGCAACCGCGCAACTTCTTTGGTGCTAAGGAGAGAATTCATTGGGTTCTCCTCGGTTTCGGTAAAAAGTTTAGCTATCGTTTTCCAATGGAAAGTCTATATTTATATTTTTTAGTAAATTTTAGTCAATGAAAATTTATATTTGTCAAATTAAATATAAAAGAATAACTTAAAATTACTATAAACAACATCGAATCCGGGCAATTTACCCAAAATTCGGTGCAAGTCTTTAAAATCCCTTTAAAATTATGGGAATATTCAGGTGGTTGAACAAAGGCAGCAAAGGGTGTAACGATATAAAATCATCAAAATCACCCGGGAGCCTTTTTTTCACCTGAATTGGAGGATCGCAATGAAAACCATCGGAATGATCGGCGGTATGAGCTGGGAGTCGTCAATTGAGTATTATCGAATCATCAATGAAGCGGTTCGAACCGAGCTTGGCGGATTGCACTCCGCCAAAAGTATGATGGTTTCGGTGGAGTTTGCCGAAATTGAAGCGTTGCAGCATCAGGGCCGCTGGGATGAGGCCGCCAAAATCTTGATCGATGCAGCCTGCAGTCTTGAAAGCGGTGGTGCTGATTTTGCCATTATTTGTACAAATACCATGCATAAATTGTATGATATAATACAACAAAGCATCCAAATCCCGCTTCTGCACATCGCAGATGCCACGGCTGAATCGATCAAAGCACAAGGGATTAAAAAAATTGCGCTTTTGGGAACACGCTTTACCATGGAGGAAAATTTCTATAAGGGTCGGCTGGTGGAAAATTATGGATTGGAGGTCATCATTCCATCTTCAGAAGACATGCAAATCATTCACCGCATTATTTATGATGAGCTGTGTGCCGGAATGATCAAACCGGAATCAAAACAAAAATATATGAACATCATCCGGCGCCTGGTAAAAGAAGGTGCGGAAGGTATAATTTTAGGGTGCACTGAAATCGGGTTACTCGTCAAACAGGATGACAGCCCGGTCCAACTGTTTGATACCGCTGTAATTCATGCTAAGGCTGCGGTAAAATACGCCCTGGCAGGTTAAACGCGCGAGATCTTTTCTATTTTATTCAATTCACTCCGTCTTAAACGGCCACGGACAGAGATTATTCAGAGGGCACGCCGGACATCTGGGTTTTCGGGCAATGCACGTTTCCCGCCCGAAGAAAATCAACTGAAGACTAAACTCATTCCAGGCGTGCTTGGGGACAATTTTCATTAAATCGAATTCGATTTTCACCGGATCTTTGTTTTCGGTCAATCCCAGCCTTGCCGATATTCGGGCCACATGGGTATCCACCACAACGCCGGAAATACCGAAGGCGGCTCCCAGAACCACATTGGCGGTCTTGCGCCCCACGCCGGGGAGTTTGACGAGCTCATCCAGTGTTTGGGGCACCTTGCCATCATGCCTCGCTAAAAGCGCTTTGGCACAATTTTTAATGCTTTTGGCTTTATTGCGAAAAAAGCCGGTGGGACGAATCAAATTTTCAATGGATTTAAGAGGTGCAGCGGCAAAGTCAGCCGGCGATTTAAGATGTTTAAAAAGCACCGGGGTAACCTGGTTCACCTGTTTGTCAGTGCACTGGGCCGAAAGAATGGTGGCAACCAGAAGTTGAAAGGGATTCTGATGAAGCAGCTGGGTTTTGACTTCGGGATAAATCTTTCGCAGGACACTGCGAATTTTATTGGAACGCGCTTTTAACTGCATACGAGGGGTCCGTTGTCAGTTGTCAGTCGTCAGTTGCAAAAATTGCTTTTCTATTTTATTTTTAAGGGAATTGATAACAGATCTATTTGGGCGGTGGATATAAGCCGGTTTTAAGGGCACAGTCAAGTCCGAATATTATCCAACCGACAACTGACCACATACAACGAACAAAAAACGCAAATTAATGACAAAAGACCTAAAAGTCTCAAATACCGACGAGCCACTATGAATTCGAACAAAAAAATAGTACGCGCCTTGGGCCTGTGCTCAGGGGGGCTTGACAGCACACTGGCCGGTCTTGTTTTACGCGACCAGGGAATCGAAGTGGAATGGATCACATTTGAAACGCCGTTCTTTACGGCTGCTAAAGCCCGCAAGGCATCTGCAAAAACAGGCATTCCCTTGACCGTAAAACCCATCTATCCTGTTTACATCAAGATGCTGAAGAATCCACCGGCCGGATACGGCAAACAAATGAACCCCTGCATGGATTGTCACGCCCTTATGTTCAGGCTGGCTGGCGAAATGATGAGTGAAAAAAAATTTGATTTTCTATTCAGCGGTGAGGTCCTCGGACAGCGGCCCATGTCTCAGACCAAATCATCTCTGCATTATGTTGAGAAACATTCGGGCTTTAAAGGGTATATTCTGCGACCGTTAAGCGCTAGAAAACTTCCGGAAACCATTCCGGAAAAGAACGGACTGGTAGACCGTGAACGCCTGCTGGATATCGCAGGACGGGGTCGCAAGCAGCAAATTGCGCTGGCCGAAAAATTCGGCCTCACCGATTATCCTGCTCCGGCCGGCGGCTGCCTGCTGACCGAAGTCGGTTATTCCAAAAGACTTAAAGATCTGTTTGACCATCAGGATGAGTGCACCGAAGCGCAATTGCATCTTTTAAAATACGGTCGCCATTTTCGCCTGAATTCGGGCACGAAACTAATCGTCGGGCGCACTCAGGAAGACAATGAACGCATATTGAAATATCACGATCCGCAAACCGATACGGTGATCGATGTCAAAGACTACCCCAGCCCCCTGGGGCTCGTCCCCGGAGGCGGTAAAAAAGATGTGATTTATCTGGCAAGTTCCATCTGCGTCGGTTACAGCAAGGCTTCCAACCTTACCCTCATCGATGTCGTGGTCAAAACGCCTCAAGGAAGCGAGACGATCCAGGTCATCGGTATCCCCACCGCGGATTTTAAGAAGCTATTAATTTAGGTATTGGGTATTGGGTATTGGGTATTCGGTATTGGGTATTGGGTATTAGGTATTGGGTATCGGAAAATATTTAAGTTATGATAGCAGCTAACATCT
>JASFPY010000344.1:0-3949 GCA_050115755.1 Desulfobacteraceae bacterium
GGGAGCGGATGAATTGTTAACAACCCTAAAATGGCTGGGCTTCAAACTGGGAATTGTTTCCGGTGGTTTTGACATATTTGCCGACTGGTTGAAAGACAGGCTCAATCTGGATTTTGCTTTCGCCAACCGCCTGGAAATTAAAAACGGCATTCTCACCGGAAAGGTTCAAGGAGATATTGTTGACGCTGTGCAAAAAGCGCGTCTGGTCAATCAGGAAGCATGCAATTTGGGCATTCCCTTGGACCAGGTGGTTGCCATAGGCGATGGAGCCAATGATTCACTCATGCTGACCCAGGCGGGTTTGGGCATTGCCTATAATGCAAAAAAGGCATTGGAACGAGTCGCCAACGTGTCCTTATCCCACGCTCGCTTCAACCATGTCTTTCACCTCCTGGGCATCACGGAAGAAGACATTGATGAGGCCATGACCTGCAAGACGATATGAATTTAAAGCCGTTAAAAAAACAGGCGCAAGGAATGCTTCCTCGCGCCTGTTTTCGGAACAAATTTTTTCAGCTCCACTTAAAAACCTGGAGCATTGTTTTCAAATTAAAAGCGGTAAAACCGCCCTCTGCTTGTTTATCCCGGAACGGAAACCGGTGCAGCCTTGCCGATATAATCCATGGTTTCTTCGAACCTGCCTCTCATATCGATACTGCCCTGATCGATCTCATTTTTTATTGGGCTCCAATCAGAGGGGCATTCGGTTTTCAATTTCACCACGCGGTCTGACATTTCCTCAAGCAGAATGTGAAGGTCTTCGACATTGGGCAGAACTTTTTCTTTTTCGGCTGATCCCAATTTGTCAACCTTGCGCATAACATCATAAAGTTTCGCCTTCCAGGCAGTCAATTCGGTTTCCATACTACTGCAATAATCTTGAACGTCCATCGAAAATCTCCTTTCTTAATTAATGAGGTCTGTGATAGGACCCGCAAAGGGGTTCGAATCCCAGCAACAGCGTGAGCCAGGTGTATGGCTCATAGCATACGGATCGATTAAATGTGCTCTTATCCAATTATTATACACATCAACTATTTTGCAATAGACAATCTTTAAGGGCAAAGTAGTAGGTAAAAACTGTCACTAAAAGCGTTGTCATATCCGGGCGCTTAAACAAATGGGAAACGCTTCCAATCAAAAATCTTCTCCCTGGCATCGCCATTAAAATGACTGAATATGGATGCTTTGCAGCGGTCGTTTCTTAATCTTTAAGAAATAATCGCGGACGATCAGTCGGGCGTTTTTTGTGTTAACGCGACGGATCAGCGGGAACAGGCGCTCGCAGTCATCCAGCGTTAGGGCTCTGACGGTACGAATACAATCGAGCTCGTTGCGAACGTGCGGGAAAGTTTTCAAATCGGCACACAGTTCTTGTTTTTCAATTAGTTTGGTATAAATTAAGGCTCGGGCAGCCAGCAACGCTTCTTTTAAATTTCCACTGATGGTTGGATGAAACAGGTACATGAGGGTTAACTGATCACCGGGTCCAAACAGATGACCCTCCCTGACGCCAAGGGTTTTTAGCGCCTTATGTGCTAAAAAAACGGGCGATAGTTTAATCGCTTTTGGCAGCCGTTTTCTCAACATCGGATACAGGGCATAATGCATCGAACCGGCTTCAATATAAGCGGATGACCGTTTGCTTATGTGCGCGGCTAGCGCATCGGCGCGCAGACGATCCCGTAATCGAAATCGGGCCGCATCAAAACGCGCAAACCGAATGACGGCTTTAACGGCGGCACTAAATGAGTCGCTCATCACGGTCTGGTAATAATCTAAAAGCGCCTGGGTGGCATCTCGTTCTGCTGAATATACCTGATGTCGAACCGATTGCGGTACCAATTCCTGGGGGCGGTGGCCCTGTGAAAAAAAGTTATGAATCGCCAGAAGATTCTGCAAAAACGGTTCCACCTGAATGACTTTTTTCCCGTTCTGATAAAGTTTGCACAACAAGCGGCACATGCTGCGGCTGAATTCAGGATATTCATCTTCGGCCGGTAATAAATAATCATCAATTGGCAGCACACCTTGAAGCATTTCCTGTAATCCGTCTGCCGGCGGCTCTTCCAGAAAAATGACCTCGTGGCGCTCCATTAAATCAGCAGTTATGCCGATAATTTCCGGGCGATGGATGGAAAATCCAATGGTGATCCGTTTTGTCATCTCAGCCAAGCGCTATATTCTTTCTGATTCAAATGCCGGTTTTCAAAAGGTCTTTACAAAACAGGGCTTTGATTTATTATATAAATAGTAATGCGCAGTAAATTCAAATTTGCAAACGTTATTTTTCCAACTCGATTCGCCGTCGCTAAATTTAATAGATGAAAAGATCATTTCCCCATTGCCTGTCACTTTATTTTTGTTTCCTTTTGAGTGCATCCTGTGCGGCAGGCGAACCAACAGCTACACCCGATAAAAATATGACCTGTCCGGATTCTCCCAACTGCGTTTCTTCCCTGAGCACAGACAGATCGCATTTTATCGAACCCTTGCATTATGCGGGCAGCCTTGCAGATGCGAGGCAAAGACTCATTAAAATCCTGCAAAACACCAAGCGGGTAAGTCTGGTAAAAATTGAAGCGCAATACATTCATGCCGAATTTCGGTCATTGGTTTTTCAATTTGTCGATGATGTCGAATTTTACTTTCCTTCTGAAAAAACCATTATCGATGTAAAATCCGCCTCCCGCGCGGGCTATTATGACTTTGGGGTAAACCGCCGGCGTGTAGAGCGGTTACGCTCGACGTTTGGAAATACGGCAAAATAGCTGCTATCCACGATCGGCTATTAATTGAATTGAATACAAAAATAGCATCTTAGTGAGGATCATATGAACATTGCGTTTTACCTGAAACTTTATGCGCTTACGGTGCCCGTTTTTTTTGTTGTCGACCTGATCTGGCTGGGGGTCATCGCCAAGGGATTTTATCAGAAAAACTTAAACAGCCTGCTCAGTCCGAATGTCAACTGGGCGGCCGCGATTATCTTTTATCTGATCTTTATCGCCGGAATTCTAATTTTTGCCGTCATACCGGCATTAGGCAAAGATTCCTTACGGCACGCTGTTTTGTGGGGAGCGCTTTTCGGTTTTTTCACATATATGACCTATGAGTTAACCAATCTCGCGTTGCTTAAAAACTGGCCGTTTAACATCGTAATCGTCGATATTCTATGGGGGGTGGTGCTTTGCACTGCTGTTGCAACGATAAGCTTCTACATCGCCACATGGTTGCTTTAATTGCTTAAGCGCCTTTATTCATCGGGCAAATTGTGCTCAACTCTGATCAACTGCTCAGTGTCAAAGCCCAATGTATCCGCCTGGGCGACCAGCTTCTGGTAGATGGGCTCCTCCAGCGTCGGGTGTCTGGCTAAAATCCAGAGATATGAGCGGTTCGGTCCGGCGACCACTGCATAATTGTAGTCCTGACTGTCCAGTGCGATAATGTGGTACCCGCCGTAAAAAGGCCCGAAAAAAGATACTTTCAAGCTGCCAACCGTTTCATTGACAAGGAAACGCGCATTTCCCTCGATTTCCTTCCACGCCCCGGTTTTGGTATTGAATCCCCTGTTCTTTACCCGGATATCACCGTTCGCTTTCCGGGTGTAGGTGGCGCTGACATTGTTCAAGTTGCGTTCAAAAGAATGGTCGAGTCGGGCAATTTCATACCATTTACCCATATACCGATCCGGCTCAAAATCCTTAACGGGTTCCAAACCTTCGGGTATTTTCGTGCAGCCGGTCACGATTGTCGCCAGCCAAAAAACTGATGCAAGAATTACGCGATTCATTTCCTGGTTTCCCGTGTCATAGTTATTTGAGGGGTCGGGGAGTTTTTCTATCCTCGCTTTTAGACAGGCCCGCCTGGGGCTGCGCCGCTGCCAGCCGCAACAATTTACACTGAGTTTCAAACAACGGCAGCAAGACCGCTCAATTCACCCCGGGGC
>JASFPY010000345.1:0-3933 GCA_050115755.1 Desulfobacteraceae bacterium
TCGAAAATGCTCCAGTGGAAAATCAAGCCTCCCACACCGCAGGAGGCACAGCTTTTTTATTCCGCCCTGCGCAAAGGCAGTTACTATGAATCGCCTTTGAAGACATTTTTCAACCGTCTGACCTACCAGGAAATGGTCTCCTTTGTCTCCAAACTGATACGCATGGAGCTATCACCGGGCAAAATGATTAAAAAAACCGGGGACGAGGAAAAGGATCTGTGCTTTATCGTATCCGGCAATTTAAAAGAAACAATTTTCGTGCCGCTAAGAAAAGGAGAGGATTCTCTTTATCGCAAAAGAGCATCATTTCTAACCGAAAATCAGTTTTTCGGTGACGTTTACCCATTTAAGGAAGAAAACAGGTCAAAATCCTACATTGAAACATCCACCCGGGTCGAACTGGTCAGGATTACGAAATCCAATCTCATAAAAATTTGTGAAAAACATCCCAACATCGAGATGGGGTTAATCGATCTGTACAAGGTCCGCAAGGAAAACGGTAATGATGCTGTGCTGGAGAAAGTTCGAAAAGTGGGGCGGCACCAGCTGCCGTTAAAAATCAACCTGCATGTTTATACGAATGCCAACCAGAAGGAGCCATTGATCATTGACGGTTATTCCCGGGATGTTTCTATCGGTGGGTTGTGTGTCATTCTGGATGGCAAATATAAGAGCATTTCAGCTATTTCCAAAAATATCAAAGAAGCCAAAATTGAAATGAGCCTGCCGGAAGAAGAGCTTGTTTTAAAAGTGGCAGGCAGCATCGTCTGGAGCCGCGAGTTTTCATGGAAAAAGAAAAAGATTGTGGCCCTGGGGTTCCGGTTTAAGGACATGTCACCGAAGTTTAAGGGGATGTTTTTTATGATGGCGGACAGTATCTGTTATGACGGGACCAAGCGACGATAATCAATCAAAAATTCTAAGGTGTCAGGTGTCAGTATTCAGGTGTCAGGATTACGAACCTGGTGACGCGTGAATTTTTAGAATCCTCACTCTTTCAATTGTTTGCTGACACCCGAAACCTACTAATTTCTGTTATCCGGCCCCTGAGATCTAAAGATTACTCATCCTGCCGGGGGCTGCGGTCGGCAGCCATCCACAAAAATGCGGCCAACCCAGATCGAGTTTTAAATAGCCACAGACACACACAGACCCACAAAAACTTTTCATCACAAAATCATAAAAAAGTACGCTCGAAAGCTGGGATGCTTGGAAGCTTGAAAGCTCTGAATGGATGAATTTTCCTTAGCTTCACCGCCTTTTGGCTTCCAGCCTCCTGGCCTCCAAGCTTCCCGGCCTTATAGCTTCCAAGCACCTTGGTTTTATGATGAAAAGTCTGCGCCCGTCTGCGGTTAATAAAAAAAATGTCCGTGTGTGTCCGTGTGTGTCTGTGGCTGATAATAGGTCTGCGATGGTCTGCGATGGTCTGCGTGCGTCTCGCGGTGAAATTCAAATATCATTCGACATGATTGACAGGGGGAGGGGTTTTATCTATATTCCTTGCGGATTGAAAGGAGCGCCTGTGGAAGGACAGTTTGTCCCGATAGATTTTACTCATCCGATTTTAAATAAAGCGGTGAGGACCATCAGCGGCCACTATATTTTGAGCCAGGAAAAAAGGCTGGCTTATAACGGCCGGGAAGTGCTGTATTTTATCGGTTGTGCGGTTGTGGACGCCTCCTGCTGCGGTCCGGGGGGCTGTTCCTATGCGCTGGTGCCGGGATATGTCAAACAGTGGAAATACAGGTTAACCCCGGAAAATCTGCCGGTTACTCAAATTGATCCCATTTGGAATAAAGATGTGCAGCAAGAGCTGCGACGCCTCATAAAGCAAAAAGAAGCCGTGCAGCAGGTGAATTTTGAATGAGTTTTAAATAGCCACAGACCCACACGGACACACACGGACTAGGTTAAAAAATAATTAGCCATCGACCCGGCTTTGCTTTCAGCTATGCCGCGGCAGGCACACACAGTGGCTCGCAGATTAGAAAGAAAATTTATCACGAAAGCACGAAATAATTGAAACACGAAATAGAAACAATAAAATTATGCGTATAAAAAATTTAAAATTTGGAGTGATAAAAATGTTAACTTGTTTTTCGTGCTTTTAAACTTTCGTGATTTCGTGATGAAAAGTTTTTGTGTGTCTGTGTGAGTCTGTGTGGGTCTGTGGCCAATAAATCTAAACGATCTGAGCATATCTGCGTGAGTCTGAGTTTAATTAACAAAAGCAGGAGGACAAATGGAGGAAAGGCAAATCGGTGGTTTTGGATTTCTTGCCGGTCGATGGCCGTTGGATGCTGATAAATCGACCATTGTATTCATTCACGGTTCAGGCGGCAGCGGTCAATTCTGGCAGGCTCAGGTAAAAGACCTGACCGGGCGGGTCAATACGGTGGCGCTGGATCTTCCGGGACACGGCCGGAGCGGCAAAGACGGGGAAAATACGATCGAGGATTATGCGCGAGCGGTGCTTGAATGTATCGAGGCGGCTGACATCCCGCGACCGGTTCCCTGTGGATTGAGTATCGGCGGCGCCATTGTTCAGCAGCTATTGCTTGATTTTGCTGAACGATTTCAAGCCGGGATTTTGATCGGCACCGGCGCCAGATTGAAAGTAATGCCGATGATTTTTGAGACAATTGAAAAGGATTACAGCAAATTCGTAGAGATGCTCTGTAAATTATCGGCATCTGAAAAAGCGGCGCCGGAGGTGATCCAGCATTTCCGGGATGACCTGCAAAAATGCAGTCCTCAGGTCACCTATGGTGATTTTGAGGCCTGCAACCGGTTCGATGCGATGGACAGGATCGCTGAAATAAGCGTTCCGGTAATGATCATTTCGGCCCAGGAAGATAAACTGACGCCGCCTAAATATGCCGATTTTCTTGAATCGGTTATTCCGAATACGACCCGGGCGCATATTCTCGATGCGGGCCACATCGCGCCCATGGAAAAGCCCCTCAAGGTCAATCAGGCCATCATCGAGTTTCTCGACCACCACGGGCTTTGATCATTGCAAATAAATTCGTTTACGATTATAAGCTTCTCTTCGACAGAATTTACAGGAGATTTTTTTAACCGCGAGACCTACGCAGACGATCGCAGACTTTTTAATCGCGCGACCCGCGCGATTAAAAGGTACGTCATCACGCTGGCGCGGGATAAAAGACAAACTTATTAAAGGTTTAAAGCGAATACACAGAGTTTATAAACGAATGTTTAAAACCCGGACAAAAGCTTAATAGCACGATCAATTTATACAAGCACTTAAATATTATTAATCGCGCAGCGATTGGAGGTTTTGGCCGAGCAGGTCGCTCGGCCAAAGGTCTGCGTCCGTCTGCGGTTAAAAAATAAATCATATTAGTCTCGTTAATGCTGTCTAATAAAATAGATTCCAGGAGGAAAATTGATGAGTGATGTTTATGAGCGGTTGCGGGCGCGGCTGGACGAGCTGGCAGTCGGTTTGCCGAAAACCAAAGACAAAATAGAAATCAGATTGTTGAGGCGCCTGTTTACTGAAACGGAAGCGGATTTTTTTATGCAACTTCATCCCTTGCTGGAGTCGCCGGATGACGTCGCCAAACGGCTGAAAAGGGAGCCGGGCGATGTTGCCGATTTGATGGAGCAAATGGCGAAAAAAGGGTTGCTTTTTCGGAAGCGCGACGGCAATGGGGCTCGCTATGCTGCTGTGCCCTATGTGGTCGGGATATTCGAATTTCAGGTTAAATCAATGGACGAAGCCTTTGCGCGCGATAATGAGGCATACTTCGAGCAGGCTTTTCTGGCAAATGCCCAATCTTTTAAAACACCGGTTTTACGAACGGTTCCCATCAACCGAAAGATTGTTGCCGACTGGCCGATTGCACCCTATGAAGATGTTTTGCAGATTATTGAAAGCCAGGAAAAAATTGCCATTACGCCCTGCGT
>JASFPY010000346.1:0-3928 GCA_050115755.1 Desulfobacteraceae bacterium
AGGCGGCCTTTGAGCCTCAGATCAATTCATCTTATTGAATGATTATTCACCTCTGAAATTTTTGTATTAAATCCATTTTAAATCTGTCATTATTTGCTCGCAGAACCTCCATTTTTATATCTACTTAAATTTATTATTTATAAATGTAAGAATTTAATTTAAAGCGTTGTGCTTTTTTACTTGACAGATAAATAATGGCTTTGATATGTGAATGAATATTCATTCATATTATCTGTTCACCACTACCGAGGAGGCCATTATGCCAAGGAAGATCCAATCTGCCGCTGTCATCGGTTCAGGAATTATGGGGGGCGGTATCGCCGCTCTGCTGGCCGGGGCCGGCATAAAAACACTTTTGTTGGATATCGTGCCACCGAATCTAACGGCGGAAGAAAAAAAGGATCCGCTGGCACGTAACCGAATCGTAAAGGCCGGGCTGGATGCCGCATTGGCGATCCAACCGGCGCTTTTTATGTCCCCCCGCGATGCACAACGGATTACCATTGGCAATCTGGAGGATGATTTTGAAAAGATTGCCGATTGTGACTGGATTGTCGAGGTCGTCGTTGAAAATTTAAAGATCAAACAGGATCTTTTAAAGCGAATTGAGGCGGTTCGAAAAAAAGGTACCATCGTTTCGACCAACACCTCCGGTATACCCTTAAAGGCGATGTCCAAAGGGCGCGGCAAAGAATTCAAGCAGCATTTTCTGGGAACCCATTTTTTTAATCCGGTCAGATATATGAAACTGCTTGAAATTGTTCCCGGAGAAGAAACGCTGGCCGAAATTCTCGAATTTATGGCCGATTTCGGGGAGCGGATCCTGGGAAAAGGAATCGTGTGGGCTAAAGATACCCCGAACTTTGTCGGCAATCGAATCGGTGTGCAGGCAATGGTGAAGGTGATGCAACTGATGCTGGAAGAAGGGATCAGCATTCCGGAGGTGGATGCCCTGTTTGGACCGGTCATGGGAAGGCCCAGAACCGGTATGTTTAAAACAGCCGATATCGTGGGGCTGGATACCCTGGCCCATGTGGCTAACAACACCTATGAGCTGATCGCGCAGGATGAGGACCGCGAAAGTTTTGTCCTGCCGGAGTTTGTAAATAAAATGATCGAAAGGAATCTGCTGGGCAAAAAGAGCCAGAGCGGATTTTATAAAACCGACCTGACACCGGACTGGCAGAAAATTCGCAAAGCCATCGATCCGGCAACCCTGGAATATGAAGAGGCCCAAACGCCGGAACTGCCCTGTCTGGCAGCCGCACAAAAAGCCAAGACGCTGCCGGAAAAAATGCAGGCCATTGTGTATGGTGAAGACAGGGGCGCCAAATTTGTCTGGAAGGCGGTTGCCAATAATCTGATTTATGCCGCCAACCGAATCCCGGAGATTTCCGATACCATCGTGGATATCGACAATGCCATGAAGTGGGGCTTTAATCTGGAACTGGGGCCGTTTGAAACCTGGGACGCCATCGGTCTGGAAACCGCTGTCGAGCGTATGGAAAAAGACGGATTTGATGTTCCGCAGAAAATCCGCACGATGCTCAAATCCGGCAACACCACATTTTACAAAATGGAAAAGGGAACGCTGTTTTACTATGATTTTGAGTCTGAAAGCTATAAAGAACGGGTGGTCAGCGAAAATATTATTTCTCTGCCGGCGATGAAGGCCAGGAAAAAAGTCGTCAAGACCTCTGAATCCGCCAGCCTGATCGACCTGGATGACGGCGTTTTCTGCCTGGAGTTTCATACCAAAATGAATGCGTTGAATCAGCAAATCGTGGAAGCGGTTCACGATGCCGGAGAATTTGTCGATAAAGAAGGCGTCGGTCTGGTGATCGGCAATCAGGCCGGCGGCATGCCGGGTGCCTTCTCAGCCGGAGCCAATCTGGCCGATGTGGCCGCCGCTGTAAAGGCGAACCAATATGAGAATATCGAACAGATGGTCAAAAACCTGCAGTATGGGCTGCAGGGACTCCGGTATGCCGCCTTTCCGGTGGTCGCAGCCCCTTATGGATTAACCCTCGGCGGCGGGTGCGAGGTTTGCCTGGCAGCAGATAAGATCGTTGCCCACGCCGAGCTGTACATGGGGCAGGTGGAAATTGGCGTTGGGCTGGTGCCCGGCGGCGGTGGCTGCCTGAATTTGATGAAAAAATTCCTGAGTTCGCTGCCCGAGGCGGTGACGGATTTTGATCTGGCCAAATTTTTTCAGCCGGTCTTTATGGCGGTCGCCATGGCCAAGGTTTCCACATCAGCCGCCGATGCCCGGGCCAATGGTTTCCTGGGGCCCTGCGATCGCATCATTTTTAATCGAGACCATCTCATCGGTGAGGCCAAAAAGGACGTTTTAAAAATGGTAGACGAAGGTTATGCCCCGCCGACCAAAAGAAAGATAAAAGTACTGGGTCAGGCCGCCCAGGGCATGGTAAACGCCACATTATTAGACATGCGAAGCGGCAAGTATATTTCCGAATACGATGCCTTTCTGGCCAAAAAGATTGCGTATATCATCAGCGGGGGAGATGTGAGGGACAGTTCAGAAGTGGCCGAAGATGTAATTTTAACGCTCGAACGAGAAGCCTTTCTGGCGCTTTTGAAAGAAGAAAAAACCCTGGCGCGCATTGATCATATGTTATCCACCGGAAAACCCTTACGCAATTAAAAGCTATCTCAAAAATGCATCTTACGCTCAAGGGCTGTGTTGCAAACCAATTCGAAATGCTCGCATACTATCGTGTATGCTCCGCTTTCGAATTGATTTGCGCCGTGCCCTTGAACGTAACCTACGATTTTTGAAACAGCTTTAAGTTATTGGTTATTTTAATTTTGTTGTTGATCAAACTGCAAACATGATAGGAAGTAGCTCCCAGCCGGTCAGATTGATGTGAAATGAGACGCTATGTGGGAGCGGCTTCCAGCCGCGAAAGCCATAATAGGAGGAGTGATTATGAGAGATGCCTATATCGTAACTTCCATAAGAACACCGGGATGCAAACGCAATAAAGGGGCGTTTAAAGATACCCGGCCGGATGATTTGCTGTCCTTTATCCTGAATGAGGTGGTCGAAAAAACACAGAACCTGGAAAAAAAGGATGTGGAGGACATCATGATCGGCTGCTCGTTTCCGGAGGCCGAGCAGGGGCTCAATATCGGTCGAATTGCCTCCCAGATTGCCGGTTTTCCGGTGGAGGTGACCGGCGCAACCGTAAACCGCTTCTGCGCCTCCGGTCTGGAAGCCATTGCACAGGCTGCCATGCGGGTGATGGCCGGCTGGTCGGATATTGTCATCGGCGGCGGCCTGGAGTCCATGACCTATGTGCCCATGGGCGGAAACCTGCCGCGGCCGCACCCGGAATACACCAAAAAAATGGCCGATCTGTATGTTTCCATGGGCATTACGGCTGAAAATGTGGCCAACCGTTACAAGGTGTCCCGTGAGGCCCAGGATGAATTTGCCTATCAATCCCAGATGAAGGCGGCCGAGGCCAAAAGACAAAAGCTATATAAGGAAATTGTGCCCACGCCGGCCACCCGCTATGTTCAACAGGAGGACGGGACCTATAAAAAGGAAACTTTTTTGCAGGATTTTGATGACGGCATCCGGGAGGATACGACCCTGGAGGGACTTGCCGGCCTTAGACCGGCATTCGCCGCCGGGGGTTCGGTTACCGCCGGCAACTCCTCTCAGATGACCGATGGTGCCGCAGCCAGCGTTATTATGAGTGAAGGAAAAGTCAAAGCGCTGGGTGTCAAACCGATTGCCAAATTTAAATGTTATACCACCGTGGGCTGCCGGCCGGATGAGATGGGAATCGGACCCAAGCTTGCCGTTCCCAAGTTGATGAAGATAGCCGATATGGATTTGAAAGATATCGGTCTGTTTGAAATCAACGAAGCCTTTGCCTCCCAGGCCATTTACTGTATT
>JASFPY010000347.1:0-3919 GCA_050115755.1 Desulfobacteraceae bacterium
TTTCGATGCCAGAGGTCCGACCTTCCGCCATGAAATGTTTGCAGAATACAAAGCCAACCGCCCACCCATGCCGGACGATATGGCCGTTCAGATACCTTATATCAAGGAAGTAGCAGCTGCATTTCGGTTTCCGATTATCGAAAGACAGGGATTTGAAGCCGATGATTTAATCGGAACCTATGCCCGCATCGCCGAAAAGAGTGGTTATTCGGTGGTGATGGTCACCGGTGACAAGGATTTTATACAGCTGGTAACGGATCAGGCGATTATCTGGGATCCCATGAAAGATGAGACCATCGATATGGAAGTCGTAAAGAAATCATATGGTCTGGGGCCGCAGCAGATGGTCGATGTTATGGGGCTTTCCGGCGATGCATCCGATAACGTGCCGGGCGTTCCGGGAATCGGCCGGAAAACGGCGCTGACGTTGATTCAAAATTATCAGAGTATGGCCAAGCTTTATGAAGCGCTTGATTCGATGAGCAAAAAAAAGCAGCGCGAAAACCTGATCAAATATCGGGATCAGGCCTTTTTGAGCCGTGATCTGGTCACCATCGACACCCAGGTTCCGGTTTCTGACGATTTAACAATTTTTAAAATCGGTGTGCCAGACAGTGAACAGCTTTCGAAGCTTTTCAAAACCCTTGAATTTCGCCGGTTGCAGCAAGCCGTTTCGGGCAAGACCGACCTTACTGATAAAGATTACCGGGCCATACTGGAAATGGATGAATTTGCAAAGCTGGTTGACCGCCTGAAATCGACACGCATATTTGCCATCGACACCGAGACGACATCCCAGAATCCCATGGAAGCCAGATTGGTGGGTTTGTCCTTTGCCCTGCAGGCCAACGAAGCGTTTTACATACCCTGTGGCCACGACTATATCGGCGCACCTCGGCAGTTGCCGCTATCCCAAGTCTTAAAGATGCTCAGGCCGGTTTTAGAAGACCCGGATATTAAAAAGGTCGGGCAAAATATTAAATATGATTGGATTGTTTTGTCCCGGCACGGTGTTACGCTCGAGGGTGTTGTCTTTGACACCATGGTCGCCTCATACCTGTTGAATCCTTCTAAGAGAGCTCACAATCTGGACCAGATTGCCCTGGATTTCCTGGGCCATAAAACCATATCCTTTCAGGAAGTCGCCGGCAAAGGCAAAAATGCATTATCATTTAATCAGATCCTTTTGGAAAAGGCTGTGCCCTATGCCTGCGAGGATGCCGACATCACGCTTATGGCTAAAGATGAGCTGATGCCTCGGATAGAAGAGATCGGGCTAAATCATTTGATGGAAAGTGTCGAGATGCCCCTGGTGCCGGTGTTAATGCGCATGGAAATGCGGGGCACCTGTGTCGATGCCGACCGGTTGCATGAATTATCCAAATCGTTCGAACAACAGCTGGAAGCATTGGAAGCCAGCATTTATGGACTTGCCGGTGAAGAATTCAATATTAACTCGTCCCAGCAACTCGGCAACATACTTTTCAATAAGCTCAAGCTGCCGATCTTGAAAAAAACGAAAAAGAAAACCGGCTATTCGACTGATGTGGATGTCTTAACCCGGCTGGCCGAAGAACATGAAATCCCGGCGCTCTTATTAAAGTACCGCACCCTGTCAAAATTAAAATCCACCTATGCCGATGCCTTAATTGATCTGGTCAACCCCGATACCGGGCGGATCCATACCTCTTACAATCAGACGGTAACCGCTACCGGGCGCTTGAGCAGCTCGGATCCCAATTTACAAAATATTCCGATCCGAAGCGATGAAGGCATGGAGATCCGCAGGGCCTTTGTGCCACCTAAAGGCTGGAAGCTGGTCTCAGTGGATTATTCCCAGGTTGAACTTCGTATTCTGGCGCATTATTCAGACGATCAGATTTTAATAAAGGCGTTTCAGAAAAATGAGGATATCCATACGCGAACCGCAACTGAAGTATTTCAGATACCGCCGTCATCGATTACACCTGAACTCAGGCGGCAGGCCAAGGCCATTAATTTCGGTATTATTTACGGAATGAGTGCCTTCGGGCTTTCAAAACAACTTGACATCAGCCAACAAATGGCCAAAACGTATATCGATAACTATTTTGCCAGATACAAAGGGGTAAAGCGTTTCATCGATCAAACGCTCAAGGAAGCCGGGCGAAAAAAAACGGCCAGCACACTTCTGGGACGCATACGCCTTTTACCGGATATCGGCAGCAGCAATCATAACGTGCGACAGGCTGCCGAGCGCACGGCTGTAAACACGCCGATTCAGGGGTCAGCAGCCGATCTCATTAAGCTGGCCATGATCAAAGTGGATCAGGAGATCAGGGATAGGAAGCTGGAAACGGCGATGCTGCTCAGCGTTCACGATGAGCTTGTTTTTGAGGTCCCGCCGCATGAACTTGACAGCGTAACGCGTCTGGTCAAAGAAATTATGGAAGGTATCTGGGATCTTAAAGTGCCGCTTAAGGTAAACGTTGCGGTGGGCGCAAACTGGGCAGAAGCCCACTGAGTTGACTCCTTGTCTCCATGTCCCATTACCCTTCTTTTTCTTCAGTTGCAGATGAATCCATTGCACCTTTAGCGGTGTCATGAACCGTTTGGTAAATGTTTTTAAAAAAGTCAGGAAAACCGGCCGGTGATATGCGACCGCCTTCAATAAATTTTACCACAATTTCCTTGGTGGCTCTTAAAATCTGTTCATCCATAGAGGCCATTTTAACTGTCTCCTTCTTATGCCCTGAAGTTTGCCCCGCTTTGCGGGATGAAGCGTCTAAATTTATGATACGAAGAGGCTCCTTATGAAAATTAATGAGAACCTGAATATTTTTCAAAATATTTACCCGGTGTCAAGGATCATTCCGGCTGTGAGAAATTGAGCCGAAAATGAACCGCCAATTTTTTGATCGGTTTTAGACAGATTGACATCGCAGGGATAATCATTTTAAAATCGATAAATTTGTTTTCCGAACAATGTTTGAGATCGGCAGGTTTGCTGTAATCGAATACGACGGGGTACTGGAATAATGGAATGTTGGAATACGCGGTGAGGTGGAATAAGAGCGACTTTTCATACCCCATATTCCATTTTTCCACCATTCCATTATTCCATATCAGCAAGGGAGCTTTGTAATAAATCATGATAATGCCCGGTTCAAAATCGATCCTCAAATGGATGTTTTTTCTTCTGTGGCTTCTCTGTTTTACGGGTATTCATTTTATCTGTATCAGCTGTTCTGCGGGTTACAGGGAAACCATGGACAAAACCGAAAAAACCGTAGCCAAGACCACCAGGAAATTTACCCGCAAAATCAGATTTTCCGATGATGATCTCCAGCGGTCGGCCGCCGTTGTCGGTTTTGAAAATAAATCGTTGTATCGCTCGCAGGATTTTACCCACCTGTTTCGAAAAGGGATCCCGGAATACCTGAATAATGAATGCGATGACGTTACCGTTGCCAATTTTGATAACGGCGAAGATGTAAAAAGTCTTAAAGAATTGCCGATGCTGCCATCCGGTCAGATCGATAACTTTGCTTTGGCGGTCATTGGTCGACAGCTCGGGTTAAACGCGATTGTCACAGGCTGCCTGGACGATATCGGTCTGCTGAATGAGCTGCGGGGTATGGTTTGGAAAGATACCCATCATTTAATTCAGATATTGGTCAGCGTCGAGGTTTATGATACCGAGACCGGCGCCAAAATTCTTGACGAGAGCTTCAGCCGTAAAGTTGAAATCGAAGAACTGGATTACGATTTAATGCAGTCGGAAGGCAAAATGATATTGCCGGATATGAATGAAACTTTAAGCGATCTTATCAATGAAATGGGCGAAACCATTTGCTGGGCGATCGAGGATCAGCCCTGGAACGGCTTTATCATTGCTGTTGATGGCGATAAAATTATTCTGTCCGCCGGAAGCCGGTCG
>JASFPY010000348.1:0-3915 GCA_050115755.1 Desulfobacteraceae bacterium
GGTTAATGTCGCCGATACCGACGGCAATTTTCTAATGGTGAAACGAATGCCGGATGGTTCCTTTCACACCAAAATCATCGATCGGTCACAAAAAGCGACACAGGTCACCTGGACTCGTCGAGACCCATCCGGCCAGGAGCTTGGTGTCGAGACGAGCATCGATGATTCTTATGATCCCCGCAATCGACCCTGGTATATCGGTGCTCTAAAAAGCCGACAGGTATATTGGACGGACTTTTACATTTTTTTTACCGACCAGAAGTACGGCATCACGGTTGCAACGCCGATTATCGGGCCGGACGATCAACTCCTGGGCGTGCTCGGGCTGGATATCGGGCTGCAAGAAATAAGCGAATTTCTTGAGACGCTCAAAATCGGCAAAAACGGCCGGGCAATTATAGTCGATGAGGAAGGCGAGCTGGTGGCCCATCCGAAAATTGAAAAAATGGTAAAGAAGGAAGGTGACGTTTACAAACCCGTCCGAATAGATGAATTGGAAGATGCGGTCTTGCAGCGCGCCTACAGTCGCTTCCAGGTCGAAGGGCACGGCCACCGTGATTTGATAATCGATGATCTGCACTATCTCACCTCCGCCTTTTTATTTCCGACCAAAATCGGACACGAGTTGACGGTGTTTATTATTGTGCCGGAGGAAGATTTTGTCGGGTTTGTCAACCGAAACAACCGCACGGTTTTGTTGATGTCCATCAGCATCCTGGTCCTGACCGCTGTTATGGCCGGACTGATGGTTTTTCAAAGCCTGCGTGCAGATCGCAACGCGCAGTTTGTGCTCGACCGACAAAATGAACTCGAGGCCCAGAGCCGGGCTTTTGCCGAGCTGTCCACTCAGGCGGCTTTGTTCGATGCCACGGATCCGGATTCTCTCAGCCGGTTGACCGCGATCGTCTCGAAATCCATCGGTGTCAGACGAACGAGTGTCTGGCAGTTTAATCAAGACGGCGGGGAGCTGAAATGCATCGACTGTTATGATCGCGAAAGCGACGGCCACACCCGGGATACCCTGCTCACCCAGACTGAATTTCAGCATCTATTCGATTTGTTACAGAAGGCTGAAGATATTTACGCGCCGAATGCAGGCCAGGATAACCGCATCGCCGAACTGTATCGCACCTACCTGCAGCCCCTGGGTTGCGAATCCTTGTTGGCGGTACCCATCCAGTATCATGATCAAACCGTCGGTTCGCTCTGGTTGGAGCATGATCGCCTGTCCCGTAACTGGTCGAACGAAGAAATCTCTTTTGCCCGCGCCATTGCCAATATGCTGGCCCTGCGGTTTTCAGCAGAGCAAAATGCAATCGCTCCGTCTGCTGGGAAAAGAGACGATACCGAAGCCTCAGGTTCTGTGCCGGCCCCCGTAAAAGCGACCACCGCGGCTGTTCGTGAAACCCGGCCGCAATCATCTTCTTTCAAAGCCGATATTCTCCAACGGCATCAAGCGCAAATTTCTGCGGCCCCAACGGGCCGTCTCGTGTCTTTTGCGGAGCGTGTGCAGCCGCAAGGCATTGATCGAGATAAGATCGGTGCCGACCTTTTTAACGATGCGACGGTTTTTCTGCTGCGCCTTACCGACCCGGCATCCCTGGCCGAGCGTATGGCCGACCGCGATTCGATTACTGCCGTTGAATACCTGTTTGGCCACCTGGAAGATCTGGCGGCTTCCCGGGGCATCGAATATATCCGAATCATGGGAGACGAAATCGTCTGTGTGGCCGGAATGGGCGATAACGCTGAAGATCATCCTCATCTGATGGCGGAGCTGGCACTCGGCATTCAGGATCACTGCAGCGATTTATTTGCAAAATTGAATACACCCATGGAATTTCGCATCGGCCTCGACACGGGAGGTGTCATGGGCAGCCCGGTGGGCAGACAGCAGAAATCTTACAACATCTGGGGAGAAGCCGTTCGTTTTGCGTCGATGATGGCCAAAACCGGTCTCCCGGGGGCGATTCAGGTTTCGCAAACGACCTATCGGCGCCTGCGTTCCAGTTACCTGTTTCACGCCCGCGGCCGATTTTATCTGCCCAATATCGGCGAGACTTCGACCTATATCCTGACGGGACGAATATGAACAACGCAGGGTCCATACAATCGGAAATAAATGGTACATCAAATGCGGCAAGCAAGTTGAGGCGTTTGCTTGCCGTCATCGGTGGGTGGACGATTGAATTGGGGCGTCAGCCTGTTTATTTCCTCAGCGATGCCATTGCCGTTCTGTGGCAAAGCCGCCGGCCGATCACCTGGCGCCGTCCGGTCCGGGCTGAATTTATGCGCCAGTGCTATCAGGCGGGAACCCGGGCCTTGCCGTTTATTGTGGTGAGCGGAATCTTTGTCGGATTCGGCATCGTCGCCCAGGCACTGCTTTGGCTCGATGTTTTTGGCGGCACGGCATTATTCGGCGGTTTTCTTTCGGTGGTTCTGGTGCGCGAAATTGCGCCGGTATTGGTGGGTTTGATCGTGATCGGACGCAGCGGATCGATGATATTGGTCGAATTGGGTACCATGAAAACCCAGGGTCAGGTTCACATGCTTGATGCCCAGGGAATCGACCCCTTTCTCTATTTGGTGTTGCCGCGAGTTTTGGCGCTGAGCATCTGTATGTTCTCTCTGACGATTGCCTTTGTCGCGGTGGCGCTGATGGCCGGATTTGTTTCGGGCACGCTGGTCGGCGTGACCAAGTTCACGTTTTTAGATTTCATCCAAAGAGCGGTCGGCTCAATGGGCCGGCACGAATATGCCTTGATTACGGCAAAGACATTGATCATTGGTTTTGTGGTTGCGCTGATAGCCTGCAAGGATGCGCTGGCCCTCAGCGGTTCTGCGGTGGGTGTGCTGGGCATCTTGCCGCGCAGTTTTGCCAAATCCGTTCTTGCTACGTTTGTCATATCGGTTATGCTGACCATATTAGTGTAAGGGAAAAAACCTGGTTATGGCAGTGATATTCAAAAAACAGCGTGTCGTGCTTCGGTTCGAAGACACGGTTCTGACGACCGATCCTTATGGAAGGAGTGTATCGGATGAACTGAACCTTGAGGTGTTCGGCGGGGATTTCTTTTTGATCCGTCTCGCACGCGCCGAGCAAACCACCACATTTGCCGATGCATGTGCGGGTATCATCCCACCCTTGCGGGGGGCCGTATACTTTCTGGGGAGAAACTGGCAAAAGCTGCGACCCAAACTGGCCAATGCGCTGCGCGGGCGAATCGGTACCGTTTTCACAAGTGCAAATTGGATCAACCATTTATCATTGCTGGAAAACATACTGCTACCCCAGCTTTACCACACGCACCGACCCGCCGCTCACATTCGCGATGAGGCCGGGGAACTGGCAGAGCGTTTTGGCCTTCCCGGCGCACCCCTGGGGCTGCCCGGCGATTTCACTGCAGCCGATTTGAAGCGGGCCGCCTGTGTGCGGGCATTTCTGGGCCAACCCTTACTTATTTTGCTGCAGGAACCCGCCAGTGGCATGGCTTCTGAAATTCTATCCCCATTGATCCAAGCCATCCGGGATGCGCGTGACCGGGGGGCTGCCGTCATCTGGTTTACGAGAAAAGGTGGCATCTGGAATGATAACTCGGTTCCTGCGACGCGGCGATATCGCCTGGTTGCCAGGAAGCTGATGGAGGTAACGAAGTGAAAGATCAGTACCAACAATCCAAATTCCGGTATACAAATGAAGCGGTCGGCCTGTTCGTGTTGTTGACTTTGCTGATTTTTATTGCCGGGCTGATTTACTCCGGTCGCGTCAGAGAGTGGTTTAATCCCGGTGAAACGCTCAGGGTTCTGTTGCCGGACGATGGTCTTTCCGGTCTTACCGTCGGTTCAACAGTGGAAATTCTGGGAACCAAAGCCGGGGAGGTCCGGGACATACTGATCAATCCCAACGAGAAAATG
>JASFPY010000349.1:0-3910 GCA_050115755.1 Desulfobacteraceae bacterium
ACGAACGAATAGCTTATTTCCAGAACGGGAATGAACACCTGAAATTTCTTGCTCAACAGATCAAAGACGATATCGCCATAATTAACACCTTGAAAGATATGAGAATTGACAGTTTGACAGATCGCATCAACCGCGTCTTGGATGAATTTATTCCAGAGACGAAAAAAGCGGTTTTTGATGTCAACGATATCCGGATGTTGCCCGTCGAAAATCTCTGGGGCGAAATAACTATGTATTCAGATGGTTAGCTTGTATAATTTCTCAAGTTGGGATATAATAACAGTGTTGCCGCATTGGCAAATGATTAGAAGGGACGAGCGTTATGAAAAGATGCGCCAAAATCAGTCTTTATTTAATCGTAAGTTTAATCTGTGTATCCTGCTGGGCCCCTAAAAAATCGATGGAGGAAGAAAAGGTTCTGGCCACGCTATCCCTTATTCAAGGAAACCTGGAAACCAGCATTAGCTATCAGCAATATCTCGAGTTACTGAGCCGGGCCAAAATCGAAATTGATATTTTAAAAAACAGCGGGAAAAATAATCCTTGCTTTATGCGCGCGGTCGATAAATGTTACTCATATTACCTCACCGGCGGAAAAGCCTGGGAACAAAAATTGGAAGCAACTGATGAGGCCCGCAAAAACGATATGGACCTGACCATGTCGGTTCTGCATTCTCAGGCCGCACTCAGCATCCAAATGGCCAACAATTGCTATAAAAATTAAAACCCGCACAATCTCCTGATTCTCACACCGCAATTTAATCCTTGAGCATTTTAAGGAGGCCGGTAATCCGCCTCCGGCGGACTATTGAGCGTTAGATGCATTTTTGAGATAGTTTCTAATCAAGTCGTTGTAAAAATTCTCTAAACCACGGGGGATTTATCAAAATGATATAGACCAGAAATATAGCGGTGAGCGGAAGAAAAAAAACAACCAGATCCAACACAAGAATCATCACGCAAATCATGACCCGCTGTTTTTTGCTCATGGTGGCCTCACAATAGGGCGTTGTCTTTCAAAATTGACATGGATCGCTGGCCGATGGTGGTTACCTGGGTGAGCGCCCGGGTAAGGTGATAACCGGCCTCGTGCGCTACGCTGGAATTGATCATTACCATGGCAGTGTTGATGTTTTTTTCCACCTCCAGCCAGAGTTCATTGGGCGCCGATTTTTTGCAAATATGAATTTCACTGCCAATCATATCAACGATGGCCCTTATTATTTTTTCGGCACCCGGTTTGTCTCCTTCTGGGAGGGCTATGTACATTTCAATCACCTGGGTCGCCCAGATCAGCCCTGCTTTTATCTTTTCACTCTGTGAAAATGTGGTTATGGCCTCATGAATTTGCATATGGTAAATTCCTTTCAAGCATTGAGCTGTGATAATTTAAGCGAGAAAAGTTTCACGTTCCAGGAGGGATTCAGCAAATTCTATTGCGGATTTTAGATTGCGGAATGCGGATTGTATGACAATATGATTTGATAATGGAAAACAAAAGAAATGTTTTTCAATCCGAAATCTGCAATCCGAAATCTGACGAATTTCGGCACATCAGATGCCAAACCCAGAAGAATATAAAACTAATTCTACGTGAGCGAACCCCTAAAAATCTACTTTCGGTTGATCATCGCCGCCATATACCCCGCACCAAAACCGTTATCAATGTTGACGACTGCCACATTCGAACTGCAGCTATTAAGCATGGCAAACAGGGCCGTCAGGCCGCCGAGGCTGACGCCATAGCCCACGCTGGTCGGCACAGCAATCACCGGACGGCTGACCATTCCGGCAACAACGCTGGGCAGGGCGCCTTCCATTCCGGCGACCACAATAAGCACGGTGGCTTTATCAATGATTTCTTTATGGCTAAACAGGCGATGGATGCCCGACACGCCCACATCAAAAATAGTTTCCACCCGGTTGCCCATCGCTTTAGCGGTCAAATATGCTTCTTTTGCAACCGGGATGTCCGATGTTCCGGCTGAAATTATGCATATGGTCCCACGGCCGATGATTCGGGGTTTTTTAAGCTCCCATACAATCATTTTCGCATCCGAATGATAGACCGCGTCCGCAAAGCGCGCAACAACCGCATCGGCTTTATTCTGTTCAAGCCGGGTAACCAGAATAATGCTTTCCTGATCTTTCATTCTGTCCATGATGCCCATGACCTGGTCTGCACTTTTGCCCTCTCCAAAAATAACTTCCGGAAACCCTTTGCGCAAAGAGCGGTGATGGTCAACGTGAGCGTATTCAATATCTTCATAGCCAATATGGCTCAGTTTTGCGGCCGCCTCTTTAACCGGCAAGCGGCCTTCTGCCACTGATTTTAAAAGGGCATGTAACGAATCGTTATCCATTCTATTCTTTGATTTCCTGTTCGACGATGCTGCCGGATCCTGCTGAAGTTGCTTGGCCCTGCTTAACGGCTGAGTTCAAAGGTGCCTGGACGACTTTTTCCAGGTCTTTGATTTTTCTGAGAATGGATGCCAGGCGTTTATCAATGGCCAATTTTGTCGTATCCAAATCTCTTTGGAACTGTTTCCTGGCTTTTAGCAGTTCCAGCTGCAGTGCGTCTTTATCCATTTTGCGATCGGACAACCCCGACAAATCCGATTGAATGGCTGTGAGCTCTTTTGAGTGAATAGCCGCCGACTCTTTCAAGGTTTTTTCAGTAATTGCGGAAAGGCGGTTTAGATCTTCAGAAAAAGTGGCCAGTTGCTGCTTTAGATCCTTGTTCTGGGTCTGCAGATCGGTTGTCACGGATTTGATGCTTTTTAGCTCCTGACGAATCGGTTTTAAGGCACTATCGATTTTGGCGATGGCATTTTCATGCTCTTTTTTGTCGGCTTTGGTTGCATTTATTTTGTCGACGGTGTCTTCGGCCTGTTTAAGACTGGCCTTCATGGACTTATCCACTTTTTCGAGGGCCGCGAGTTTCTGGGTTAACGCATCTTCCAGATCACTGTATTTTGCCGATAATTTGGCAAAATTTTCTTCCAGCTGAGCGGAAAGATTTTGAATTTCCATAGCCTCGGTGTCCCGGCTTTGGCTGACCCGGCCGGTGATTTCGCGATAGGCAATGTAAAAAATAACCCCGATGAGAACCGGAATCAGAATCGATATGAGAGTTACCCGGTGGCTTAATTTCTCAACCCGCCGATCCTTGGCTTCTTCCTGGTAAATGCTTCGATCGGAATCGGGCTCTTCGTCATCATCCCCGTTAAATTTAAACGAGGAATACTGTTCGTCGTCAATCATGGTTACTATCCTTTTCTTAGAAGTGATTTCAAAACCTCAGATCAGGTTCAAGGGCAAGGCGTCAGGCCGATCGGGAAAGCGCAGCATACATAGGTATGTGAGCATTCACCGGAGGCCTGCAACGCAGCCATTGGGCCTTAGATGGAGTTTTGAAACCACTTCTACTCCCACTCGATGGTACTGGGCGGCTTCGAGCTGATGTCATAGACCACCCGGTTAACACCATCGACTTCATTGATTATTCGATTGGATATTTTGCCCAACAATTTTTGCGGCAATTTTGCCCAATCCGCCGTCATGGCATCTTTGCTGGTTACTGCCCGGATGGCGACGATATTTTCATAGGTCCGCTGATCGCCCATCACCCCTACGCTTTTGAGGGGCAGCAAAACGGCAAAAGATTGCCATAATCTTTTATAATATCCGGCATTTTTAATCTCTTCAAGTAAAACGTCGTCCACATCGCGTAATATTTGCAATCGTTTGCGCGTGATTCCGCCCAAAACCCTGACGGCAAGGCCCGGACCGGGGAAGGGTTGGCGCCAGACGAGATCATCCGGCAGCCCCAGCTGCCTGCCCAACAGCCGAACTTCGTCCTTAAACAGGTATCTGAGGGGCTCAATGAGCTTTAATTTCATTTTTTTAG
>JASFPY010000350.1:0-3906 GCA_050115755.1 Desulfobacteraceae bacterium
GGATTATCACCACAGGGCGCCGGGACGGTTTTGGTTTTTACGCCGATCATGCAGGCCGTTTTTTCACCATTTGCGGGTAAACTTTCTGACAAAGTCGAACCGCGCGTGATTTCCTCCCTGGGAATGGCGCTCACCGCTTTTGGATTGATATTTTTAATCCTGCTGGATAATCAAACCCACCTGACGTTTATTATTGCCGTCCTGGTGATACTGGGATTGGGCTTCGCCCTGTTTTCATCGCCCAACATGAATGCCATTATGGGCTCGGTGGATAAACGCTTTTACGGAATTGCCTCGGCATCGGTGGGCACCATGCGGCTGCTGGGCCAGATGTTGAGCATGGGAATTGTAACCCTGATTTTTGCCCTGTTTATCGGTCGGGCCCAGATCACACCGCAATATTATCCGATGTTGATTAATAGCACAAAGCTCGTGTTTACTGTTTCTACCTGCCTTTGTATTTGTGGGATTTTCTTTTCACTTTATCGCGGCCGGTTGCGCCCCGATAATTGATTTGGCTCACCGCAGACGCAGAGGTCGCAGCGTAAGGGTTCCTTTAGTTTTCCGCTGAGAGGGCGGATAACTAAAAAAAGCTCCGCAAACCATTTCTTGGCAGACGTTTCATTTTAGGCATTTTTTAGGCAAGAGCTGTTTCAGGCCAGAAAAGAGATGTAGGTGCCCAAATATATTTTGCCGCAGGCAGATTGTTTGGTCTGATTTTTCCTCTCAAAAAATCAGACTAAGAAAAAATATCTCTGCGCCTGCGGTGAATTCTATTCCGCGTTGCCTTTCAGGCCAATTTCTTCGGCCACCTCGCGCATGCCCATGATGGTGTCGGTGATCAGCTCGGAAAGCTCAACCCCCAGCATTTCGGCGCCTTTTTCTATGATGGAACGATCAACGCCTGCGGCAAACTGTTTTTGCTTCCATTTTTTTTTAACGGACTTGGCTTTCATATCCATTACGCTTTTGGAGGGTCGCACCAATGCGGATGTGACCACCAACCCGGTGAGCTCATCGATGGCATAGAGAACTTTTTCCACATCCGATTCGGGTTTGATGTCGCTGCAAATTCCCCAGCCGTGGCTGACCACCGCGCGGATGTATTCTTCGGGCCAGTTATTTTCTTTGAGAATTTCTTCGGTTTTTTTGCAATGCTGATCCGGGAACTGCTCATAGTCCAGGTCATGAACCAGGCCGATCACACCCCATTTTTCCTCGTCTTCACCCCGTTTACGAGCCATGTAGCGCATGACGCCTTCGACAGCCAGAGCATGTTTTATCAGGCTTTCGTTTTTGTTGTATTTTCTCAGAAGCGCCAGCGCTTCCTCCCGGGTCGGTATTTGTGAGCCCATGTGAATCCCTCCTCAAAAAAAATCCAATTTTAAATGTAGTGCCATTCTAAAAATTCAATATTCCACTATTCCGGATGAGTCAAGGGCTATCGTACATGAAACGATATGATCCGTTAAACCTTTTACAAAAAGCCTTGTCAGGATTTTATTTCCTCTTGATCCTTTTAATCTGAGCGGCTATTTTGATTTTCATACCGCGTTACCCCTCCAAAGCAAAGTTGGTATTTTCCGGCAGAAAGGATAGCGAGCTTGAAAACAACGCTGGATTCGTCTTTTGGTAAAATCCATTTCGCCGAACTATATGGGCGAAACGTAGGCGCAAATATATTGGGATTCCTCATTATCGGCCTTCTCAATCTTTTCACCCCGCTTAAATTTTTTAAGATCCAAAGAGCCTTTCTTTTAGACGGCGGCTGGATATTGATCCTGTCGTTTTATCCATTTGTGATTTGTATCGGAATCGCGCTTCAGTATTTCGTCCAGCGGCCGGTTACGAACATGATTAACCGTATGCGTAAGGGATTGAAAATTGAAGCGGCTCTGGAGGAAAAAGCCAAACGCCGTTTATTGAATCTGGCCGTTATTATTGGTCTGGTCAACTTTGCCATGTGGATCAGTTTAACCGCCCTGCTAGGGGCATTCTTCATAATATTTAGAGACGCTCCGCTGTCTATCGTTTTTTTTGTGCAATTCCGCGGCTTCATGGTCGGCTATATTTCCGCTCTTATTTCATTTTATCTGATAGAAGCCTATTGCCGAAAACGGCTGGTTCGGATTCTATTCCCCGAAGGCAAGCTGGCCAGGATACCGGGAACCGTAAAATTTTCAATTCTCAGAAGAATCCGGGTGCTCTATGGTGTCGGTACCCTTGCGCCGATGATTATTCTGGTGGGCACCCTTGCCTTTATTTTATGGGAGCTGGAAGGATCCAACATTTCAGCTGTTCAATTTGGACGGGGATTTCTAATTTTTTCAGTTGTTGCGTGTGTCATTTTTTTATTTGTGGGTGCCAGATTGAACTATCTATCCGGCAGCTCGATTATTGAACCCATCATCGACATGATGGTGCTGGTGCGCCGGGTGAGGAAGGGTCATTTCAAACATAAGGTGCGGGTGGTTTCAAATGATGAACTGGGTGTTCTGGGAGACGGCTTCAACGAGATGACTGAAGGTCTGATCGAACGGGATCAGATTCGTCAGGCGCTGCATCTGGCCGAGGAAGTTCAGCAAACCCTTTTACCGCGGGAGAACCCTAAATTAGACGGTCTGGATATTGCGGCGACCATTGTCTATTGTGATGAGACCGGGGGCGACTATTATGATTACCTGGATACCCGTAAAACATACCCCGGCAGTTTCACCATGGCCGTCGGGGATGTATCCGGCCATGGTATTCCGTCTGCCCTGATGATGGCGACCGCAAGGGCTTTTCTCAGGCAGCGCTCAGTGTTGCCGGGCACGCCGGCAGACATTGTATCCGACGTTAACCACCAGATCACCAGGGATTTTGGAGAGTCCGGCGGTTTTATGACCCTGTTTTATCTGTCGATTAACCCGGCAAATCGTAGCCTTTGCTGGGTTCGGGCCGGTCACGATCCGGCCATTTTTTATGATCCTCAAACAGACAAATTTGAGGAGCTTCGCGGGGCAGGTATGGCTTTAGGTGTGGATGCCGACAGGCGCTACGAACAATCTCAGAAAAGCGACCTGAAGCAGGGTCAGATCATCGTACTGGGGTCTGACGGACTCTGGGAAGCGCGCAATCCTCAAGGAGAAATGTTCGAGAAGGGACCCATCCATCAAATCCTGCGTCAGTCTCCCGATTCAACTGCCAGAGAAATACTGACCGCCTGTTTTAATCGCCTCAATGTTTTTCTGGGAGACCGTGGGCTCGAAGATGATGTTACCCTGATGGTGATTCGGATTACAAAAAGTTAGTGTTTCGTATTTAGTCTTTGGTGTTTAGCCGCGTCCGTGTTAAACACTAAACACTAAACACCAAGATTTTCTGCTAAAGGAGGTACGCTATGGCCCCTGGGATCGATAAACTCATCGAATTTGCGATGGATGCCATCCATCAGGTCGGCGAAAAGGCGATGGCTTATTACGGCAAGGGCAAACCGCAGGTAAAATTTGATCAAGGCGTGGTAACCCAGGCCGAAAATCAGCTGACTGATGTGTTTCAGAATCGACTGGATCGGGAATTTCCCGAGCATCAGATTTTTCGTTTTGGCGAGGTAAACGAAGATTATTCCCATGGGCAAAAAAGCTACCTATGGATATTTGATCCCCTGGAAGGGGTGGCCAATTTTCAGGCGGGCATTCCCATCTGGGGCATGTCCATTGCCTTATTGGATAATTTCTGGCCGATATTTGGTGTGTTTTACATGCCGGCTACCGGCGACTTGTTTCACGCCCGGGCAGGCAAAGACGCTTTCTGGGGAAATGAAAAGATACGGATTCCCGCTGCCGATGTGATCGATAATGAAAGCCTTTTGCTGACCTATTCCCGATTCAACCAAAATTGCCGGTCCACCTTTCCAGGTAAAAT
>JASFPY010000351.1:0-3905 GCA_050115755.1 Desulfobacteraceae bacterium
TAAAATCGGAAACATGATGTAGAACCCGTTGTCAGCGCCCCAGACGGCCAGTGTCTGACCCAGGTCCTCGGGGCTGGGCGGCAGGTTATCATAATAAGAGGCCACATCCCCGATGCCGGCAAAACCAACGGTGGAATTCAGAAAGAAGGTGGCAAATTCCTCCATGGCCTTAAGGCCCTTGGCCTGAAGCAGGCAGTTGACGAAACGGATGGGAAATCGCAAATTGTAAAAAAAATTTTTGACGCATGTCCGGATTTCAACCGGTATGATCTTGTTGTAGACTTTGGCTGTCGGCTTGATAAACACAACGTACAGACCGTCATTTATCTCGTACATATCCTGGTTGAACCGGTACAGCGGGTCGTTGATCTGGACGACATCATCCGCATATTCATCATCTTCTTCAAATTCTTCATCCTTATCGTAGTCTTCATCTTTTTCCGCTGCTTCTTGCTGATTCTGTTGCGCCACTATATAGGTCCCCGGTTCGTTGTCCATCGAAAAACCAGAATTACAAAGACAAACCATAGAGAATAAGAACATCATTGCCGCTGCAGCCAGTAATTTTTTCACGGGTTTTGCTCCTTTCAACCGGCCGGCTTATCCTTGACCTTTTCCCGCAGCGTCTGCAGCAGGTCTTCGGGTTTCTTTTTAGACAGGATCTGCCTGAATTGCCCGCGATAGTTTTTGACCATGCTGACGCCTTCGATCACGATATCGTAGACCCGCCATTGGCCGCTTTTATTGGTCATACGGTAAAATAAAGGAACCTTTTTATTGTCGGTCGTAATGATGTAGCTTTCAACTTCCACCCTGCCCTTTTTGAGCTCGGTCTCCTTGCCGAATTCGATTTTCTCATGGGTATAGGCCAGAATGCGATCAGCATAGATGTTTTCCAGAAGATCCTCAAAAAGACTCACAAATTCCTTTTGCTGATCCGGCGTAAATTTTTTCCATTCCCGCCCGAGGGTGCGCCGTGACAACTCCTGCCAATCAAATACCTCATTTATAAGCGTGTGGATTTCAGTCAGTTTGGCATCCCGCTCCATTCCTTTGAATTCCGGTGTCTGCATTTTGGCGAGCATCTTGCTGATTTGCGCCTCAACCGTGTCTTTTGCCGCCCCGGCCATCACTGCCGACGGCAGAATCAACAAAACCGCAAAAAACACAACTATATTCAGTACGATGTATTTCCTTTCCATCTGTTTTTCCCCCGCCGAAGATTTTAGAGTTTATAATGGGGAATTTGGATTACATTGCTGGATTTTTCGATCGATTAAATCCACAATCCGAAATCCGAAATTGACGGGTTCGATACCCGGTCTTACTCTTCACCGCTGCCGACATCGCCAAACGCGTATTTGCTGACCAGGTCCATGATATCGGTCGGCGATTCAGTGTCGGTAATGGTGTCGCCGTCTGCAAGCAGGTCGCCGCCGCCGCCGGCATCGATACTGATATACTTGTCGCCGATCAGCCCCTCGGTTTTGATGGAGGCAATGGCATCGTCGTAAACCTCGATACCATTATTAATTTTTAATTCGACCACTGCCACCTGGTTTTCCTGATCCATTTTAAAGGACTCCACCCGGCCGATCTCCAGACCGAGCATATTCACGGGATTGCCGACTCGCAGACCCGTCACCGAACTAAACTTGGCATACAGGGAATAGGATTGTTCCCCGAGAAAACCGACATTGCCAAGTTTCACGGTCATATAAGCGATAGCAATCAAACCGATCACCACAAAAATTCCAACGACTGTTTCCTGGGTATACTTTTTCATTACGCCTTACCTCCACGTTCACACTGAAAGCGTGCAATGGGTATTTGATTAAAACGGGCAAATTCCATAACCGATTCGATTTCAATCTGCGGTTTACCCTGGGCCAGCCCGGCCAGGATATTGAACTCAAAAAACCCCTCGGCCGGTTTTTCGCCTTCATTCAAGGTCTGGATGTTAGACAAACCATGTTCGCGAAAATCTTTTTTAAAGTCCGCCATGATGCGCTCGCCCTCATCCAGGTCTGAATAGGGCAGCACGGTGGCGTATTCATTAATGGTCTGCCGCGAGGAAAATCCCCCGACAGCACCAAAGTGTTTGTTGATGTAAGACCCCAGCGCCCGGATGATCTCCTGAGCGGCATCATGTCCCATATGCTCGATGATGGTGTCCAGATCATCGACGGCAAAAGCGGCCACCGCATACATGGCGTCCGGTTGGCGCTTGCTTAAATCAGTCTGGTAGCGCACCTTGAAGTGACGCTTGGAGTACAGGCCGGTAATGTCTTCCTGCAGACTTTCAAGGCTGGTCAGGATTTCTTCACGGAATGGATGTTCGAACTCCTCGAATTCATCCGGGGTACCCTGGAAAACGATCTTTCTGCCGTAAAGGGCCAGAATGCGATTGGAAATAAAATAGACATCCGGGATTTCGTGGCTGATCAAAAGCGCGGTAAATTTAAACCGGTTCTGATATTCGGCCACCATACCCAGTATCGCATTTTTGCGAATGGGGTCCTGGCCGGTGGTGGGCTCATCGAAAAGCACCAGGGAAGGATCGGTTACCAGCGCCCTGGCCAGAGCGGCGCGCTTCTGCATACCGCCCGACAGTTCAGAGGGATATTTATCAAACACCTCGGTCAGCTCGGTCTGCTCGATGGCGGCCATGGCCTTTTCCGCAATTTCCTTTTTGCCCATATGGGTGGTCTGGCGCAGCGGCAGCGCCACATTTTCAAATACGGTCATCGAGTCGAAAAGGGCGTTGTTCTGAAACATATAACTGATTTGACCGATGTAAGCATTCCATTCTTTTTTACTCATTTGATCGATGGGCTTGCCACGATACAGAATCTGACCTTCATCGGGTTTGAGCAGCCCGATAATGTGCTTGAGGGTAACACTCTTGCCGGTGCCGCTCAATCCAATCAAGGTGGTCACTTCGCCCTCATAAATCTCGAAGTCGACTCTGTTCAGGATCGTTCGCTCGCCGAATCGCTTGGTCACACCCCTAAATTCGATGATTGGTTCTTTTTCCATAACTTGGTCCTTACAAAATAAATGTCGTTACGACATAATCTGAAATCAGAATCATTACACAGGAGATCACGACTGCCGAAGTGGTCGAAAGGCTCACACTGCGCGCGCCAAAACTGTCGGTACGCATATGGGTGAAAAACCCCTGAAAACAGCAAATGGTCACCACCAGAAAACCAAAAACCAGGGATTTTATCAGCCCGCCGGTAATATCCGACATTTCGGTGGCGGAAATCACCCGGTAAAAATAGGCCCCCGAATTCACTCCCAGCAGCAGACAGCCGCTAACCCATCCGCCCAGGATTCCAATGAGATCAAACAATGTCGTTAAAATCGGAAAGCTGATGACAGCAGCCGCAATCCGCGGGCTGATCAAAAATCCCACCGGATCGATGCGCATGGTGGACAGGGCATCGATCTGTTCGGATATGCGCTGGATGCCGATTTCGGCGGTCATGGCCGAACCGGCCCGGGCGGTAATCATGATGGCGGTTAGAACCGGTCCCATTTCTCTGATCAACGAGAGGGCCACCGCAGTTCCCAGCACCCCCACCGAGCCGAATTTGACCAGCACATGATAAAGCTGCAGGCCCAGCACCATGCCGGTAAAAAAGCCCACCAGCATAACGATTTGGGCGGACCTGGCACCGATAAAATAAATCTGCTGGACAATGGCAGAGAACTGCTTGGGATTGAAGATCATTATAAAAGAACGGATAAAAAAAATCGCTATCGCACCCAGGTTGCCGTTGATCCGGATCGCTCTGGCCCCGAATGGATGGAAAATCCAGGTGAGCGGATTTCCCGGTTTTGGCAGCGCCAGCGCGTCAGAAGGATCGGGTTCGGAAGGATTTTGTTCGCTTGAAATT
>JASFPY010000352.1:0-3895 GCA_050115755.1 Desulfobacteraceae bacterium
ATTTTTGTTTGAATCTCAAGCCGACTATGAAGATCTCCTTGCTTTCTTTGCGGCTGCTCAGAGGTTTGAAAATCTTATGATGCTTAAATTGACTTTTGACGGTATCTGAAAATTCTTTAAATGCTTCACCCTGAAAAATCTTGCAGATAAACGTCCCGCCGGGCTTCAGCACCATTTCAGCAATAGTCAGAGCAGCCTGACATAACTGAAACGACCGGGCAGCATCCAGCGCTTTATTGCCGGTGGTCGCCGGCGCCATGTCGCTCAAGACTGCATTAAATCGACTTGCCCAGCCTTCCTTTTCAACCCACGACCGATCGATCGTCAGGATATCAACCTCAAGTGTTTGGGCCTGGGGTGGAATCTGTATCTTAACCGGCATCAGATCAAGCCCGAAAACCTTTCCGTGCTTACCGGTCAGCTCGGCAGCGTAAAGCAGCCAGGAGCCCGGTGAACATCCCAGATCCAAAACCCGATCGCCTTTTCTGATCAATCGATATTTTTTTTGAGCTTCTTTCAGCTTGTATACGGATCTCGCTGGATACCGGTCTTTTTTTGCGCGCTCTGAATAATGATCCGTCCAGCGCTGATGTTTTTTTGAACCCATACGCGTCATAGTCAGAAAAGCGCGTCCACAGCCTCTGATACGCTTTTAATGCCCGCAATCTCAATTCCGTCAACATCTGGAATGCGTTTTAAGTTGCTGTCCGGAACCAGGCAGCGATTAAAGCCCATTTTTTTGATCTCGGCAAGCCGGATATCAACCTGACCGATGGCCCTGACTTCGCCGGTAAGGCCCACCTCGCCCAGCACGACCGTACCGTCCGGAACGGGTTTGTCCAGAAAGCTGGAAGCAATCGCCGAAACAATGGCCATATCCACCGCCGGTTCGATCACCTTGACCCCGCCGGCCACATTCATGAAAATATCATACCCCATCAGGTGCATACCGAGTTGTTTTTCCATAACCGCCGCCAGCAGGGCGACCCGGTTCGGATCCAGCCCCAGAATGGTTCGCCGGGGCGTACCAAAGCTGGTACTGCTGGCCAGCGCCTGCAGTTCAACCAGAATCGGTCGTGAGCCTTCCATGCTGGCAGTAACTGCCGAACCCGGTGCATTCGCAGGGCGCTCTGATAAAAAGACAGCCGATGGATTGGCCACCTCATCCAGACCCTGATCTTTCATTTCAAAAACCCCGATTTCGTTAGTGGAGCCAAATCTATTTTTAACCGCGCGCAGAATCCGGAAGATATGATTGCGGTCGCCTTCAAAATACAAAACCGTATCGACCATATGCTCCAGAAGTTTGGGGCCTGCAATGGCGCCGTCTTTGGTCACGTGACCGACGAGCAACGTCGGTATTCCGGTTTTTTTGGCCATCATCATCAAACGAACGGTGGATTCCCTGACCTGGCTGACGCTTCCCGGAGCCGAGGTCAGTTCAGCGTTGTACATGGTTTGAATCGAATCAATCACCAGGACCTGCGGCGGGTCGGCTTGAATCATCCCCAGAATCGCATCGATTTCGACCTCTGAAACCACCAGCAACTCGGATGCGACCGTATTCAGCCGCTCGCTGCGCAGGCGAATCTGCCGATTGGACTCCTCACCGGACACATACAGAACTTTATAGCCTTGATTCGCCAGACCGTGCAGCACCTGCAGCATCAGTGTTGATTTGCCGATTCCAGGATCCCCCCCAATCAAAACCAGGGTTCCGGGCACCAGACCGCCACCGAGCACCCTGTCAAATTCCCGGATCTCTGTTAAAAGGCGGTTTTCAGTTTCCAGCTCGATCGAATCGATTGCCACGGGGGTTGACTGCGGGTTTCCCAGCGAGCGCTGGGCATCTCGATAAGACCGGCCGGCCGACCGTTCCTCCACAATGGAATCCCAGGTACCGCAGTCCGGGCACTTACCCATCCATTTGGGCGTCTGGTAACCACAGGTTTGACAGCAGTAGATTATTTTGCCACTTTTTTTCACAATAGAAACTTACCGATAAATATGTTATTATCAGTCTTAAATACTTAGCCTGGAAGTGTTTTCAAAGCCTCAGATCAGGTTCAAGGGCAAGGCGTCCCGCCAGAGTTGAAAACGGAGCGTACACGTCAGTACGTGAGTATTTCAATTCGCGGGGCAACGCGGCCATTGGGCCTTAGATGGGGTTTTGAAAACACTTCTAAATAGCATGGGATAAAGATGCAATCAAGCGGGTTGTATCCCTGCAGAACGAATGCGAATTTATGATTTGAGAATTCATCTGGAGTGATTATGGTGCGGCATGGTTATAAATGGGGAAGGAATCGGCTGATTTTGGTCATTCTCCTGCTGATTGCCGGAGACTTAATTGCGGCTGAATCCGGGGCTGCTGTCGAACCCGACAAAAAGCCATTTTTATCTGTACAAAAACAGTTGATCGCAGACGGCTTTGACCCGAAAAAAATCATGCGGCTGTATGGCCGGCCGCAGGTGTCTTTTGAAGCCGATGGTGTCATTGTGCTTTTTACCTATAAAGAAGCCCATGTGGATTATGGCCAGTTTACGAATAAATGGTCCATTCTTAAAGCCCGGCAGTATATGCAGGACTATGACGCAGATCTGACCCGCATTGAAAAGGCTTACGGTGTCGATAAAAAAATCATCACCGCGATTCTGCTGGTTGAAACCGGGCTGGGGGCCTCGGTGGGAACGCGCTTGGCCTTAAATACACTTTCCACAATGGCAGCGTTGACCGACCCGATGGTTCGAAGCAAGTTATGGGATTTGATCCCGAATTCAAAGAAGATTTCAAGAAAAAAATTCGAAAGAAGAGCAGCCGCTCGTTCCAAGTGGGCCTATGAGGAACTGAAAGCCTTATTAAAATATTCCGCCCGGGAAGGCGTTGATCCGGTATCAATTCCCGGCTCGTTTGCCGGTGCGGTGGGCGTTGCCCAATTTATGCCCACCAACATTCTGGCCTACGGTAAAGACGGAAACGACGACGGAGTGGTTGATATGCTCAATCACGCCGACGCGATGGCCAGTATCGCCAATTTTCTCAAAAGGCATGGATGGCGTCCGGGGCAAAGCCGCAAAAAGGCTGCAAAAATTATCTATCATTACAACCACAGCAATTATTACGTAAACACCATCTTAAAAATCTCCAGCCGCCTGAAAAGTTGATACCTTGATTTTGCAAGGGTGGGAGACTTTCCTTAAAAAAATATTTACCTCTCATTAATTTTCATGCATGATTAAGGTAAGATGACTTTGAAATTGCTGGGCATATTTTTGGCTTTGTGCATCCCGTTTTTTCTCGCCACCGTCTGGGCCATCGTCGATGTGGCTCAAAAAGACTTCGGCACCACCGGCAAAAAAGCCCTGTGGTGGATCATTG
Source organism: Desulfobacteraceae bacterium (assembly GCA_050115755.1). Taxonomy (GTDB): domain Bacteria; phylum Desulfobacterota; class Desulfobacteria; order Desulfobacterales; family JAHEIW01; genus JAHEIW01. The sequence goes on from JASFPY010000352.1 coordinate 3,380, forward strand.
CTTCGGTGCCTTTTGTGGGGTTTATGGTGTATTTAATATTCGGATTTCGTAAAGGCAGGAAGCCGACGAACGCAACTTAGCCTGTAAATAACAATTGACAACAATGCCTTTAATTTAATATTTAATTGCGAACGCAATTAAATGGTCCCATCGTCTAGTGGTTAGGACGCCGGCCTCTCACGCCGGTAACGCGGGTTCGAATCCCGCTGGGATCACCAGTTAAAATAATAACTTACAGATTCTTGCCAATGCCGCCTGAGGAGGTGACGGCTCCTCAGACGGCTTTTTTTATTTGCCTTTATCGACTTTGGCAACATCGCGCTTTCGGGATTTAAACTCAACGACCTTCCCTTTTCCCTGTGACAGATCTTCCAGGGCATCCCTGACTCTTTCCAATCCGATACTTCTTAAATAACGCTCGGTAGTTCCAGGGCTCTTATGGCGCAAGATTGCCTGAATTACACCAAGCTCGTATCCCAATTTAAAAAGAATGGATGCGGAAAGGTGCCGAATTGC
>JASFPY010000353.1:0-3885 GCA_050115755.1 Desulfobacteraceae bacterium
TTTGTCCATTGGTGATCATACCGGGGGGTCGCAACAGCCGTAAAATTGAGAATCCAAGCGTTGATTTTCCGCAGCCCGATTCCCCCACGAGTCCCATGACTTCACCCTGCCGGAGTCCCCAGCTAACATCTTCGACGGCTCGAACGATTCCGATATTGATCGGGAATCGAACATCCAGATTTCGTATTTTTAAGATTTCATTCACGTGCTAACGCTCCAGAAGCCTTGGATTCAGTATTTCAGCTAGCCCTTCGCCCAGCATGGTAAACCCCACCGCCAGTATCGAAATCATGGCTCCGGGAAAGGTAATCATCCACCACTGGCCGGAGGGCAGGAATTTTTTCCCCATCGACAGATCCATGCCCCAGTCCACGATACTCGGGGGAAGGCCTAAACCGAGATAGGTTAAAGCAGCCTCGATCATAATGGCATCGGCCACATTTAACGTAAAGACCACCACGGCGGTGGCCAACACGTTGGGAAATATGTATTTCCCTAAAATAATCGGCCGGGAAGCACCGATCGCCTGAGCGGCTTCAACATAAAGCTCTTCCTTAATCTGAAGCGTTTGGCCGCGAACCAACCGGAAAAAGGTCGGGATGTATATGACGGATACAGCCAGGGTGATATTAACGACACCGGGCCCAAGCATGGCAGCAAAAGCAATTGCCAAAATAAGCCCGGGAAATGAATACACCGAATCCATGACCAACGAGATCACCCGGTCAAAATAGCCTCCCGAAAAGCCCGAAATTAGACCCAGGGTGATGCCGATCACCGAAGAGATAAATGCAGCCAGGACCGCCACACGCAGGATGGTTCGAGATCCATGAATCATGCGGGACCAGACGTCTCGCTGCAGGTTGTCGGTTCCCATCAGGTGCGCTTTTCCCGGCGGTGAGAGCTGAGGGCCGGTGTCCTGGTCATGAGGACTGAAGGGAGCAATGGATTCGGCAAAGATCGCCATCAAAGCAATGGCCAGTATAATGATCGCGCCGACGACCAGAATCCACCACTCGGCCCCGTATTTTTTCCCCATACGCACCATGGGTGACATTAATTTAGTTATACCCGCTGCCGGTGAATAACGCATATTAATTCCAACTTCGAAATTTGGATTTCGAATTTTTGTAACCAAACATCAAGCAAATACCAAAATGCTAGTATCTTACCCGGGGATCAACCATGGCGTAAACAATATCCACAAGCAGCGATGCCATTGCGACAAACAGCGCGATAATGACGATGACGCCCTGGATGACCGGATAATCTCTGTAATAAATCCTTTCCAAAAGAAGTCTTCCCATTCCCGGCCATGAGAACGTCGTCTCGGTTAAGACAGCACCGGCCATCAGAAGGGCAAACTGAAGTCCCATCATGGTCAGGATGGGGATGAAAGCGTTTTTTAAGGCGTGCTTATACACAATGACCCGATGGCGGATTCCGCGGGCCTCGGCGGCGACAATATAATCCGCTTTAAGGACGTCCAGCATGTTGGTTCGCGTCAGACGCACAAAGATTCCTGATAGGACCAATCCAAGGGTTACCGAGGGCAGGATGAGATGGATCAGTACATCTCCCAGGGCAGCAAAATCTTTGACCAGGATGGTATCAATGACATAAAAGCCTGTTTTTTCAAAGGTTGAGACGAATACCCGGGGTCCTGTGCGGCTGGCAATCGGAAGGACGTTCAGCCAGATACCGAAGATCAGTTGGAGCATCAGCCCCATCCAGTAAACCGGGATGCAATAGACCACAATCCCATAAAGCCGGATGCCGTAATCCTGCGCCGTGCGTCTCTTGTCGGCTGCGTAAGCACCCAGAAATACACCCAGAAAAAGGGTGATGAGCATACCGAAAAAGGTGAGTTCCAGGGTTGCCGGAAGCTTTTCTATGATGGCAGTCGTCACGCGCTGATTAAATACCATCGAGTCACCAAAGTCCAAACGGCAGATTTGCCAGAGGTAATCCGCATATTGAATAATTAGCGGACGATTAAGGCCGAGGGCTTCCTTCTTTTGTTCAATGACGTGTTCGGGGGCGTGGCCGCCCAGCAATGACGAAACCGGATCACCGGGCATGACTCTGAGCACGACAAAAACAATGCTCAGCAAAATAAAAACCATGGGGATGGTCAAAAAGAGTCGGGTAATAATATAGCGGGCGAGATTTCGCATAGAGGTCTACAGAAAGATCTGACGGACAGAGTAATCGATGAAGGCCGGACGTTCTGCCCGGCCTTCATCAATCAGGGTTTTATTTTACCTTATGAATCGGGGCATAAATAAACTGCAGCGTCGGCGAAATGGTAATACCGGCGACATCCTTCTGGGAAAACAGGTAAAGGGTGCCCTGAAAAATAGGTGCGGTCGGTACATCTTGCGTCCACCATTGCTGGATGGTCTTGTAAATTTGAGTTCGTTTTGCCGGATCTGTGACTGTTTGGCCCTCAACCAGCTTCTTGTCCCATTTCTCACTGGAGAAATGTATGCCCAGACCCTTGGAGCCGGCTGTTCCGGCAAAAGCAGACGTATAGTTGTCCGGATCGATATAATCCGGATACCAGCCCAGCAGCCAGACGGGCATCACCTTGTTGGACCAGTTGTCCCGGTAAGCTGCCCATTCGGCCGATTTGACATTGACCTTCATCACACCGGTGGCCTCGAGCTGGTTTTTGAGCACAGCTGCAATATCCACTTCCGTATCGCCATAATGGCTGGGGGTATACCAAAAATCAAAGCTTAGGGGTTTGCTCTCGCTATAACCCGCTTCTTTCAGCAGCTTTTTGACTTTTTCAATATTGCCGTCGCCAAGTTTTGCTTTAAACGCATCGGTGTGTGACCACATCCCCATGGGCACCATGGAGTACAGGGGCGCATTTTGTCCGAGAAATACCTTATTGATGAGCTGGGGTCTATTAACAGCAGCTGCAACGGCCTGGCGCAGTTTCGGATTGTTCCAGGGAGGCGTGTCGGTCAAAAAGCAAATATAGCGGATATAGGGCCCCTGGGCCTTTATCGTTTTGACTTTAGTGGATTTTTCAAGATCGGCGATATCTGAAGGATTCAGGGTTTTGAAAACAAAATCAACTTCCCCTTTTTCCAATGCCAGCCGCATGGTGGTGGCATCTGCAAAATAGCGAATGACAATGCGGTCGTTTTTCGGTTTATCGCCATAATAATTGGGATTGGCATCCAGGACAATTTCCTGGTCGCGCTTGAAGGAAACGACCTGGTAAGCGCCAAGCCCCACGAGTTTGCCACCCTTCAGCTCAGAGGGATCACGAATGAGCTTATCTTTCGGGTAGATGTTGGGGTTGACCGGATAATAAGGTACCGAGGCTACCAGCTGAGGAAAATAGGCGACGGGGTTTTTGAGTACAAACTTAACGCTGAATTTGTCGACCACATCTACGTGATCCACAAAATCCGTGACCAGCCAGGAAGGATCTCCTTCCAATGCCATTACGCGATCAATCGACCATTTGACCGCATTGGCATCAAACACGGTGCCATCGGTGAATTTAACCCCTTCACGCAATTTAAACGTATATTCCTTGCCGTCGGCGCTAATTTCATAAGATTCGGCCAAGCCGGGCTCCAGCATGGTCTCGCCCAGCTTGTATTTCATGAGACCCTCATAGATATTGTAAAAAATTTCCCATGTGTGGAAATCATAGGCCTTGCCGGGATCCATGTCGATGATTTTTTCCGTTGTGCCGTATATCAACGTTTCCTTGGCAAAGCTGCTTGATGCAAAGCCGACCAAGCCAATCGCCGCTAACAAAATGATGATAATTTTTATTGCTTTCATGTTCCAGCCTCCTTTCATCATCCTACGTTTATGAATGAGTCCCCCCAAATCGGCTTAGCATAAAAGAGCAAA
>JASFPY010000354.1:0-3880 GCA_050115755.1 Desulfobacteraceae bacterium
TTACCTGTAACGAAATCTGGCATGATTTCTGCAAATTTTTATGCATGAAAGTTTAAATCTTTTCAAAAATGAAGGTGGGAAAAATGGAGGCAGAGAAATTAAATCAGGAGGAATTGACCGTATTAGCTGCTGAACCCGGCGTCGCCGGCGAGGAAAAGTCACTGATTCTTTTAGGCGGCCGGCCGAAGAAAAAAATCGATGAAACCATCAGCACCCCGCAGCAGTATGTCAGCCGTTACCATTATGAAACGAAAGCGTTGGGCAGCTTTCTGGAGTTATGTCCGCACTGCCGCAAGCCCTCGATCCTCGCCCTTCGCAAAACCGTTATCGACACCGCCATCGAGTATTTAAACGAAAAAGAAGCGATCAGAGAGCGTCGGGCCGCACGGCGCCGGGTCGTTTTGCTGATCACAGGGCTGATGGGTGTCGCCGGCGGCCTGTACTACCTGTTTTTTCATTTAATATCCGGTTTTAGGCTTTGATCATTAAAGCATTTCCGCATCATACAGTGCTCTATTAAGGATGCAACCGGTCGAGAAAAATCTGTTTTTATCTGGAAGCATTTTATTTCCTGCCAACAATGAAGGGAAGTGCACTCAGACCGATCCCGATCAAAATGATATAACCTGTGCCGCTCACAAAATATGAATATCCCATGAGCGCAATGCCGCAGATAAGCATTACAAATTGTTGGCTTTTTTTCCCGTAAGCAAAATAACCAAGTCCAATGATGCTGAAAATGAGCATCGCGATAATATTGCGCTTTGTGCGGCCGGCCGTGAAGTCGCTTAAGATGCTGACATCGCCGGATAATTCTTTTGCCGTCGTTCTGAGATCCTTTTCCGTGGTTTCACGAGAAAGTTCGTTTAAACGCTCGATGCTTGCGGATTTTCCGGTGGGGTTCTCCTGGTGGGAAATAAATAAGCTAGCCGCAAGCAGAGCCCCTGCTGCAACCAGAATAATGACAAGCAGCACATTCCGTTTGTTGTGGACAGCCTTTGCAGGCTTCGCTGAGTCGCTGAATTCTTCAAAAACAAGACCGCAATAAGCGCAATGGGATGATTCTTTCTGTTCCAATCTGCATCTCGGGCATTTTGTCATTGAACAAATATCCTGCCTTTCAAGATTAAAAATCAACGGCTCGTTAATTTTACCATTCCTATTGAAAGGATTCAACGCCGCCGACGCTTCATTCGATCTTCAGAATAAGGCTGCTTTCAGGTTTCTGATGGTGCTCTTCTCCGGAAATCCGCTTTCTATCTGGCTAAAATGGATCTACCCGCCACCAGGCGCATAATCTGGTTGGTCCCGGTATAAATCTGGGTCAGTTTGGCGTCGCGCATCATGCGCTCCAGCGGGTAGTCCTTCATGTAACCATATCCGCCCATCACCTGAACGGCATCACAGGTGACCTTCATGGCCGTATCCGATGCGACAAATTTGGCCATGGCCGCCTGGGTTGCAGCTGTGCGAAGTTCACCGCGGTCGAACAGTTCTGCGGACTGTAGCGTCATCAGGCGGGCCCCTTCAACGGCAGCGGTCATGTCGGCTATCATAAATTGGATGGGGGCTAACGCAGCTATGGGTTTTCCGAACTGAACACGATTTTGTGAATAATTTACGGCTTCCTCTAGGGCACCCTGAGCGATGCCCACGGCCTGGGATGCACAGAACAACCGACTGCATGCAAGTACATGCATCAGGTTGGCAAATCCCCCTCCCTCTTCCTCAATACGGTTTTCCGTCGGTACTTCAAGATTTTTAAAAAAGAGCTGTGAGTTGATCGACCCTTTCATCCCCATCTTATTTTCGTTTTTGCCGTATGAAAGACCCGGAAAATTTTTTTCCACGACAAACCCGCTGATGCCCTTTGCCCTTTTATCCGGATCGGTGTAGGCATACAGCACGAAAAAATCGGCCACTGAGCCGTTGGTGATAAAGCATTTCTGGCCGTTAATGATATACTTATCTCCTTTATGAACCGCTACTGTTTCCATGCTGAGCAGGTCCGATCCGGCATTTGGCTCCGTGGCGGCCAGCGCCGTGAGGGCCATTGAGTCTTCTTCCAACCGCCAAAGGTATTTCTCTTTTAAGGCCGGGCTTCCGCCGTGCAAAATGGGCAACATGCCGTCGGCCTGTGCAATCAAAAGCAAGGCCGAAGAGGCGCAAGCCCTGGCCACTTCACGGAGAATATGGGCAAACGTCAGATAAGAGAGGTTAACGCCGCCATACGCCTCGGGTAAAAGTGGATTGAGCAGATCATTTTGCGCAAAGGTTTTGTGAGCATGCTCCGGAAACCCCCCGGTATTATCCAACTCAGCTGCAAGCGGCGCAATTTCTCCTTGCACGATTTTGCGAACCTCATCGATCATCATTTTCTCTTCTTTGTTCAGATCAAAGCTCATTTCTGCCAGCTCCTTCCTCCGGATGGGTGGGCGGCTTTGGCATCCCATGGGTTTTGAAAGCACGAAATAGCCTTACGGTTCTGGCCTGATTTCACTTTTTGCTGAGTTCCCTTCCGATAATCATTTTCTGTATCTGATTGGCGCCCTCAAAAATCTGGGTCAACTTGGCGTCCCGGAACATGCGTTCGATCGGAAAATCTTTGATATAGCCATACCCGCCAAGGACCTGAACCATATCTGTTGTAATTTTCATGGCCGTGTCACTGCAGAAATACTTGGCCATGGATGCCAGCTTTGTATTGTTGACGCCGCTGTCAAAAGCAAGGGCCGCCTTTTCCATCAGGCCTCTGCTGGCTTCGATCAGCGTGCTGGCCTCGGCTAATATAAATTGAATCGCCTGGTGCGCGATAAGCGGTTTTCCAAACGTATACCGTTGTCGCGCATATTCAATGGTATAGTCCAGAGCACCTTCAGCCAGCCCCAGTGCCAGCGCGGCAACCGCTGGTCGGGACATGTCAAAATCACCCATGGCGATGGCAAACCCTTGCCCCTGTTTTCCCAAAAGGTTTTCCTGCGGAACCTTTACATCCTCCAAAATCACCTCAGCGGTATTGCTTCCTCGAAATCCGCACTTGTCTTCAATCCGCCCGATGCTGATACCGGGCGTATTGCGCTCTACAATAAAAAAGGAAAACTCCTTTTCCCCGGTCTTTGTCAGCACGGTATATAAACCGGCAACCGATCCGTTGGTGGCAAAGGTTTTTCTGCCGTTTAGAATATAGTTTTTACCAGATCGTTTGGCTGTTGTGGCAATGGCCCGCACATCGGAGCCCGCGCCCGGCTCGGTCACCAGATAACCGATCAGATTTCGCTTTTCCGAAAGCATCTTGAAATACTTCTTTTTTTGGGCGTCATTTCCGGCGAACATCAACGGGTAGCTTCCCACCGCCTGGATGATCAGCAAAAGCGCGGATGCAGCGCAGGCTTTGGCAATTTCCTCAATGGCAAGGCAAAGTGTAAAAGATGGATTATGGGGCCAGCCACCATCCTCTTCCGGCAGCATTATCTGCAAAAGCCCGAGGTCCCAAAATAAGGACACGATCTGCGGGTTGAAGCGGCCTGTGCGGTCGTTTTCTGCAGCAAGCGGGGCAACTTTTTCTTTGACGGCCCGCCTGAGATTGTCCAGCATAATTTTTTGTTCTTCAGATATCTGAGTCATTCCATCCTCCCGCGACGTTTATAAAAGATGGACGCGCATATCATTTTTCCTTTTTAAATTACAAAAGGCGAAAGCTTTAATTCATCTTTAATCAGCTTAGTTGCCTTCGCTTCAATTTGCAATAGAACATGCGCGAAAAGTCATATCACTATTCATTCCAGACTTTTGCGTCTCTGACTCAACCTTATGGATAATTTTCACCCTTTGACACAATGAAGAACCCTGTGGTATCCAGTCCGTACCCGGGGTTTGCCCC
>JASFPY010000355.1:0-3860 GCA_050115755.1 Desulfobacteraceae bacterium
GAAGTGGCTTCAAAGCCCCATCTAAGGCCCAACGGCTGTGTTGTCCCGCAAATTGAAATACTCACGGACTACCGTGTACGCTCCGTTTTAAATTCGGGCCTGCGGCGAGCTCAGCCGAGCCGGAACGCCTTGCCCTTGAAATTGGTCTGAAGTTTTGAAACCACTTCGTATGAATTGATTGATATCAATGAAAGGAGGCAAATATGAAACTGATAAGGGTGAACATGGGCAGCAAAACAATTGCGGTTGAAGATGTGCCGCAGGATTACCTGGGCCTTGGCGGCAGGGGCCTTACCGCTGCCATAATCAACGCAGAAGTGCCGCCAAAATGCGATCCCCTGGGGCCGGATAATAAGCTTATAATTGCTCCGGGACTCTTAAGCGGCACTCAGCTGCCGAATACCAGCCGCATATCCATCGGCGCCAAAAGCCCGTTGACCGGGACAATCAAAGAGAGCAATGCCGGGGGGACCGTTGCTGCCGCCCTGGGCAATCTGGGAATTACGGCAGTGGTTATCGAAGGGCAGGCTTCGGATGATGAACTGAGTCTGCTCAGGATCGACCAGGCGGGCGACGCAAGTCTGGTTGCAGCCGATACCTACAAGCAAATGCGAACTTACGCATTTTTGGAAAAAATGCTGGAAGTTTACGGAAAGAAGAATTCCGTGCTCTGCATCGGGCCAGCCGGAGAGTATCGGCTGACCGCTGCTTCGATACAATCTTCCGATGCCGATGGTCACCCCTGCCGAGCCGCGGGTCGGGGGGGATTGGGCGCAGTTATGGGTGCCAGGGGGCTTAAAGCTCTGGTAGTCGAACAGGGCGGCAAGAGCGCCGATGCCGTAGCGGATCCAGATGTTTTCAAGGAGGCAACCAAGGCCTTTACCAAAGCTGTAAAAGCGCATCCTGAGCCCGGTCAATTGATGCCCAACCTCGGCACGGCTGCCCTCGTGGCTCCCCTGAATTCCATGGGCGCCTTCCCCTGTTTCAATGCGCGCAAGGGCGTAATGGACGGGTGGGAGAAGATCAGCGGAGAGGCCATGGCCGAACTAATCAAAGAACGGGGTGGAAAGACGACCCACATGGGGTGCGCGCAGTGCATTGTCCATTGCTCCAACCAATTCGTGGATAAGGATGGAAAGTATGTTACGGGTGCTTTGGAGTATGAGACCATCTGGGCGATGGGCGGCATGACAGGCATTGACGATCTGGACACGATTGCTCGACTCGATTATCTGTGCGATGACATTGGCGTTGACACTATGAGCACAGGCGTGGCCGTCGCCGTGGCCATGGATGCCGGTTACAGGCAGTTTGGCGATCGCGCAGCCGCCATTGAGATGGTGGAAGAAATCGGCAAAGGAACCGAGTTCGGCAAAATCCTTGGAAACGGTCCTGCGGCAGTCGGTAAGCATTTCAACCACGACCGGGTTCCGGTGGTCAAGGGTCAGGCTATTGCCGGTTATGATCCCAGGGCCATGCTGGGCAACGGCGTTACGTTTGCCACTTCCCCCATGGGGGCTGATCACACGGCCGGAAACGTGATTGGGCTATGTTTGCAGGGCAAGCTTGATCCACTGCAATCTGAAGGCGTGGTTGAGATTTCCAGAAACCTTCAAATCGCCATGGCCGCTTTTGATTGCACCGGCCAGTGCTTTATGGCGACTGTGGCCGCTTTTGATCCCGAACCTGGGGAAATGTTTCGAAAGTTGCTCAGTGCCAAATTGGGCACAGAGCTCGGACCGGAAGATTTCCCCGGTGCCATGGGTGTACGGGTGTTAAAGGCGGAAAGGGAATTCAACAAAAAGGCTGGATTCACAAATCAGGACGATCGACTGCCAAAATTTTTCTATGAAGAGCCCCTGCCGCCGCACAACACGGTATTTAAGATCAGTGACGAGGAGATCGACCGTACCTTTGATTTTTAGCGGAAATTGCCAATGAAGGTGAGGATCAAATTATACGGAACGTTAAGCCTTCGGGTGCCCGGCTATGATCATTCTCAGGGGATCGAAATAGAGCTTGCAGAGGGGGCAACGGTTAAGGATCTTCTTGACCATCTTAAAATCTCAGAATCCCAGGGGGCCGTGGTTACCATTGACGGCCGCATACGAAAGGCAGGCGATAAAATTCCAGAGGGGACCCATGCCAGGGTCTTCCAATCCGTGGGTGGCGGTTGATCGCCTGCCGTATTATTGATCAACATTTGCAGGAGAGGAGGAAAAAAATGAAAACTATTACATTTTTTGCCATGCTGGCGGCTATCCTTATTCTCTCATTGATTGCAGGTTGTGCAACCTTAACCGGGCAGGAAGCGGCCTCGGACAGAAAGATCGAACCGATTGTCTCCACCAAATGGCTGGCGGCGAGCATGCATTTAAAAAACCTGGTCATTATTGACATTAGAAGCCCGGATGCTTTTGGAGCCGGTCACATTCCCGGCTCAATCAATGAGCCCTTTGTAGCCGCCTTTGATCCCTGCACCGGACCCACTTCTAAATGGATCAGCGGCAGCAAGGATTGCCTCTGGCTTGAGCTGCCGCATGTGTATGATCTAATGAATACCATTGGGAACCTCGGGATAACGCCTGAATCACGGGTGGTGCTTGTTACCGCACCCAACCCAAAGGAACCGCCATACTTCGGCCTTGCAAATGCCACACGGGTTGCCGATACGCTGATCTACGCAGGGATTAAAAACGTGGCGATTCTTGATGGCGGACACCCGAAATGGGTGGCGGAAGGGCGGCCGACAACTGCGGAAGCAACGGCTCCCATCGCGACTTCTTACTGGGGTGTTGCAATCAATGCAGCGATGTTTGTTTCTTCAGACGACGTTAAGAAACGCATGGGGGATGCAATCATCATCGATGCGCGGGACGCGGTTGTTTATTCCGGCGCAGTCACCGAACCGTTTGCCGAAAAACCCGGGCATATTCCGAACGCCAAGTCACTGCCGGCACCGTGGATCTGGAATGAGAATCCGGATGGAACATTCACCTATAAAGATGCGAATACCCTTGGCACGATGGCATCCGGCGTGGCTGGGGATCCCGGGAGTCAGGAAATTATTGTTTACTGCGGCGTGGGCGGCTATGCCAGTTCCTGGTGGTTTGTGCTCACCCAGGCATTGGGGTATCAAAATGTGAAGATCTATGACGGCGCAGCTCAGGAATGGGTTAAACATTACGATATGGTTGTTGATTAAACCTAAAAATCCAGACCGCTCTTAAGTTGAGATGGGAGCCGGGTTTGAAGATCGGGGGAAAGTTGTGTCACGGTTAAATGCAAGCAGCGCATCATAATTCGTGTCAATACGGAAATTGAGACGGGGACGAATTCGTTTTCAATTGGAAACGAATTAACCATAAACAAAGGAGGTTACAACCATGTCAGGGGAATTGGTAAAATTGCTGTCCGATTTGAAAGAACCGGAAGCCCTTGAGTATGTGGACCATGCTCTGGCAAAAGGGGTTGACCCCACGGCGCTTTTAGATGAGGCCAGGGAAGGAATGAATGTCGTCGGCGAGCGCTTTGCCGCTGAAGATTACTTCATTCCGGACCTTGTTTTTTCCGGGGAAATCCTAAAACGCATCGTCGCAAAACTCGAACCTCATGTTAAAGCAAAGAAAGGCAAAAAAGCTGAACGCATTGGAAAGGTTATTATCGGAACTGTCGCCGGAGACATTCATGACATTGGCAAAAACCTTGTCGTCTTTATGCTCGATGTCAGCGGCTTTGAGGTTCTGGATCTGGGTATCAATGTGCCCAAAGAGAAATTTGTGGATGCCATCAAAGAAAGCGCCAGCACTATCGTTGGCCTGAGCGGATTTTTGACCCTTGCTTTTGATTCCATGAAAGAA
>JASFPY010000356.1:0-3855 GCA_050115755.1 Desulfobacteraceae bacterium
AGAACTACCCTATTATCTTGGAACATAATTCGGTTTGAATCCGTCTTATGAATATTTTCCATACTGCTTGTTATCGGAGGGATTGAATATGCGTTTTGTCAAAATTGTTAAATCCGGCCTGTTGCTGCTTTTGCTGATCGCAAATGTTTGCCTGGCATCGAGCTCACCGGTTGATATTAAACTTAACGTCAAAGAATTCCAGCTTGAAAACGGCATGATGTTTCTGGTCGTCGAGCGGCCGGCGACGCCTCAGGTAGCCTGCCGGCTGGCGATTCGTGCCGGCTCGGCTCTTGAGGAATCGGGCAAAACCGGTATTGCGCATATGCTGGAGCATATGATGTTTAAAGGCACTAAAAATTTCGGCACCCTTGATGTGGCCAGAGACGAAAAACTGCAGAAACAAATCGAGGATGCCTATCAAGCCATTCTCAATGAAAAACGAAAGCGCAACCCCGACGCGGAGCTGATCAAAGCAAAACGCGCCGAGATGGAAAAGCTGCGGGCAGAAGTCCAAAAAATTTATGTGTCGCAAGCTTTTTCATCCCAGCTGGGTAAAAACGGGGCCGTCGGCGTCAATGCGTTTACCAGCAAAGATCAGACTCAATATATTGCATCGGTGCCCGCGGATATGCTTGAGCAGTGGTTTTCCATCATCAGTGAACAATTGTTCGAGCCTTCCTGGCGGGAATTCTACGTTGAAAAAGAAGTCGTTCAGCGGGAATGGGCCTTTCGTTACATCAATGACCCCGGCGGGGCTGCCTGGCTGGATTTAAGCGCCACAGCGTACAACGCGCATCCCTATCGTAATCCCACGATTGGCTGGAAAAGCGATATGGAAAAATTCAGCACGCTGGATGCCGTCGAATTTCATCAAAAATATTATAATCCGGCCAATTCGGTTTGCGTGCTCGTTGGTGATGTCACCTTAAAAGAGGCCAAAAGGCTGGCTGAAACCTATTTCGCACGCTATCCCGCCGGCCACCGGGCCCAAGAGACAGTGACGCGAGAGCCGCCCCAGCAAGGACCTCGAAAAAGTATCAGATTTTTAAGAGGTGCCCGGACCCCCTTGATTCGAATCGGGTACCACGGTGCGCGAATGGGGGCCCCGGATTTTTATGCGCTGGATGCCATGATTATGGTACTCAGTCATGGGCGCGGTGCCCGCATGACCCAAAACATCGTCAATAAGGGCCTGGGCGTAGAGGCCTGGGCTTACAATCCCGATAACCGTTACGGTGGCATGCTCATCATCGGCGGGTCGCCCAATGAGCCGCAAGATCTGAGAAAGGCTGCGGATCAGATTAGCGCCGAAGACAAACGCCAGGCTTATCTGAAGGCCTGTGAAAAACTTGAGACCCTGCTTATAAGCGAAGTTGAAAAATTTAAAACCGAGCTGGTATCGCCCCGGGAACTCGAGCGCATTAAAAAACTGAATCAACGGGACTTTTTAGATAGAATGCGCAGCAATGAGAGCCTGGCGGGGACTCTGGCGACCCTTGAGGTTCAGATCGGCTGGCGCTATATGACCCAATATCTGGAGCGCATCGACGCCGTTACGCCGGAAGATATCCGTGAAGCGGCTAAGAAATATGTTCGCAAAGAGAATCAAACCACGGTTTATGTTATTCCGGGCGGACCGCCGGAAAAACCGCCCGTAAAATACGCCGAAATTCGAAGCATGAGCGGCAGTGCAGCGGCAAATGTCCGGCATAAGAGCGACCTGAAAAACAGATCCGAATATGCCACCCCGGATGGGTGGAAACATCCTTTGTCTTTCCGGCGGGATCCTCAAAAAGTAAAATATCCGCCGCCGCAGATATTTGATGTTGAAACGGTTAAAGTGTTTTACCTGCCGGATCGCGAGTTGCCCTTGATTGACCTGACGATTTTAATCAAGGCCGGTTCAGTGGATGTGGACGTATCCAAGACCGGGCTCAGCGACATTTTCAACAGTACTATTGTTCGTGGCGGAACGGAGACATTGTCACCCAATGAACTGGCGCTGGTGCTTGATGAGAATGCGATTCAGCTCGGCGTTTCGGTGGATGAAGAGCAGACGACGGTTCATCTTTCAGTGCTCAAAGGGGACTGGGAGAAAGGATTAGGCCTTTTGCAGGCGATCTTAACCCGGCCCGGCTTTGATGCCGAGGTGCTGCAGGTTGCCAAAAACCAGAAGCTGGTGTCGCTCAAAAGACAGGGCGATGATGCACAGTCTGTGGCCATGCGGGAAAGCAAAATCTGGCATTTTAAAAACCACCCCTATGGCCGTGATCCACTGACAGGATTAAAGACGATTCCCACCATTACCCGGGAGGATCTAAAGCGCTTTTTGAAAACATATTTTGTCCCCGGAAATATGACCGTTGCCGTCGCCGGCGATATCGATAAAGATAAAATAATTGCCGGATTGCAAACGTTTTTTAAGGCTTTTCCGAAAACCAAAGCACCCCCGCGCAAATTAAAGGACCCGGAAAGCACCCCGCCGGTCCTGGCTTTGATCAACAAGCCCGGCCAGGTGCAATCCCAGATCATTCTCAGCCTGCCGGCCTACAAACGGTCCCATCCCGATTATTGGAAAACAAACCTTTTGATGAACATATTCGGCGGCAGCGATTCTTTAATGTATAAACGCTTGCGGGATGATCTGGGGCTGGTTTATTCCGCCGGTTTTTTTCAGACCTATAAATGGAAGGCCGGTGAGCTTTTAGGCTACATCGGATGCAAAGGCGATCAGACCGGTGCTGCCATTGTCGAAACGTTAAAAGTTATGGAGGCACTGCGCGAGGACATTCCTGAAAGACAGCTTGAATTAAAACGACTGGATGCACTTAACAGTTTTGTTTTTAACGTTGACACCAAATCGGAACTGGTTGACGTCTACGGTCGTTACCACCTGCGAAACGAACCGCTCGATACCCTTGAGAAAATTCAGGATGCTTATATGCATGCCACTAAGGAAGAACTTCACCGGATTGCCGGAGAATTACTTGATCCCGGGAAAATTCAAATTTTTGTAGTGGGAGATAAAAACATCAACGTGCCGTCCTCAGACGGCAAAATGGTTACCCTGGAGGAAAATCTCAGGACACTGGCGCATAAACTCGACCTGCCATTTCAGCAAATAGCGTTGCGATAGGCCAATGTCGTATTTGTTTGATATAATATTGACAGTGCCATTTTCATCACCTTGACACCCCGGGTGCTATTTTTTATTATCCATGTACATTCAAAAGCGAAACAGGAGATAAATGTGAGATTAGTTACGCGATCGGATTTTGACGGCTCGGTGTGTACGGCGATTCTTGAAGAGTTAGGGCTCATCGATGATATTCTTTATGTGCACCCTAAAGATATGCAGGATAACAAAATAAAAGTAACCCCAAATGATATTCTCGCAAATGTGCCCTTTGTCAAGGGTTGTGGATTGTGGTTTGATCATCATTCCAGCGAGCGTGAGCGTTTGCGGTTGGGTGGCCGATTTAAGGGCGCCAGTAAAAACGCTCCCAGTGCAGCTCAGGTCGTTTATGATTACTATAAACGGGATAAAGCCTGTGGCGAGAAGTTAAAGAAATTTAAGGAACTGATTCAAATTGCCGGCAAAGCCGATTCCGCCAAGTTTACCAAAGAAGATATTCTGCGCCCGAAGGGATGGATCATGCTTGCATTTATTGCTGATCCGCGTACCGGTCTGGGATATAAGCGCAGTTTTACCATCAGCAATTTCGAGCTAATGAAAAAATTGCCGAAATTGTTACGAACCAAAAAAGTGGAAGAAATCTTAAGCCTGTCTGATTTTCAGGAGCGGGTGAAGCTGTATCATGAAGAAAATAAAAAATATGAGCAGTTGATCACCCG
>JASFPY010000357.1:0-3843 GCA_050115755.1 Desulfobacteraceae bacterium
AATTTAACCTTTCGGATTTCAAATTACGTTATTACATCGCTTTTATGCTGGTTATCGTGGCTTCTTTCTTTTTCGAGCGCCTCAAAAAGAAATATCAACTGGAACTGATCAGCAATCAGCAAACGATTAAAGAATCCGAAAATCGCTACCGCGAAGCATTTGAACAACTTGAAGATGAAATGAAACAGCGGCGTCGAGTAGAAGATGCTTTACAGGAAAGTGAAAAAAACTATCGTGCGCTGGTAGAAAATATGCAGGCTTTAATCTGCCGGTTTTTGCCAAACGGAACATTGTCCTTTGTCAACAGTGCCTATTGCCAATATTTCAAAAAGACCCGCGAAGAGTTGGTCGGTAAGAACTTTTTTCAATTCATTCCAGAAAAAGAACAGGAGACGGTCAGAATCCATTTTAAATCTCTAACTCAGGAGAATCCGGTGGTTAGCTACGAGCACCAGGTGCTGGCCCCGGACGGCACAATTCGCTGGCAGCACTGGACGGATCGTGCGATCTTTGACAACAGCGGCATGGTGCAGCAGTATCAGTCAATCGGGTTGGATATTACTGAATCAAAAAAAACAGAGCTGGCACTCAGAGAAAGTGAAGAACGATTTCGCGAACTGGCCGAATTGATGCCCGAGACCATTTTTGAGGTCGATCTAGAAGGCCGACTGACGTTTGTAAACCGTAACGCTTATAACTATTTCGGATATACCCAAGCCGATCTTAAACGAGGCATAAACAGCTATGATATGATCATACCGGCGGATCGTGATCGCGCCAAAGAAAATGTCATCAAAATATTGAACGGCGAGCAAACCGGCACTAATGAATATACCGCCCTTCGCAAAGACGGCACCACTTTTCCGGTATCGATTTATTCTGCGCCGATTTTTAGGGAAGGCAGACCCTCTGGATTGCGGGGTTTTGTCATCGATATTACCGACCGGAAAACGGCCGAGGAAGAACGTCGCAAGCTGGAAGTCCAATTTCATCAGGCACAGCGGTTTGAAGCTTTAGGAACCCTGGCCGGCGGGATTGCCCATGACTTTAACAACCTGCTGATGAACATCCAGGGAAACACATCGCTCATGCTTTTTGAAATTGACAGCACCCATCCTCATTTTGATCTGTTGAAAAATATTGAAAAGCAGGTCAAAAGCGGTTCCCAGCTCACACGGCAGATGCTGGGCTATGCCCGCAAAGGAAAATTCAATGTTAAGCCGATCGATTTAAATCGGATCGTGGCGGAAAGTGCTGAAACTTTCGGGCGAACACGCAAAGAAATTACAATAGAGCAGAATTTTGAAGATGACCTGTTTTCGATAGGGGCCGATAAGGGACAGATTGATCAGGTGCTGTTAAACCTCTATGTAAATGCCGCCGACGCAATGCCCGGCGGCGGAAAGCTTTTTCTTAAAACCCAAAACGTCACTCATTTGAATATCAAAGGCGACCAGTACAATCCAGAGCCAGGCAACTATGTTCAACTAAAGATTAGTGATACCGGCTGCGGTATGGACAAAGCGACGCTGGAACGCATTTTTGACCCTTTTTTTACAACCAAAGAAATGGGCCGGGGCACCGGGCTGGGATTGGCCTCGGTTTACGGCATCATTAAGAGCCATGACGGATATATTGATGTGGGCTCAGAAAAAGGTCAGGGAACCACGTTCACCATTTTTCTGCCCGCAAGCGAAAACGGCGTCGAAGGTGAGACCGAAGCAGAGGCCCGACTCATTAGAGGAAGCGGCACCCTGCTGATTGTTGACGATGAGGAACTGGTGCTGGAGGTGGGCGCCAGCATGCTTGAAAAATTAGGGTATACCGTTCTCAAAGCCCATAGCGGCACCGAGGCCGTCGACATTTTTAAAGCCCACCAGGATAAAATCAAGATGGTCATTTTAGACATCATTATGCCGGATATGGGCGGCGGGGCGGTCTTTGAAAAAATCAAACCCATCAATCCGGGTGTGAAGGTCCTGCTTTCAAGCGGCTACAGTGTTGACGGGCAGGCCATTGAGCTATTGGAGGCCGGCTGCGACGGCTTTATGCAGAAGCCCTTTACCATGGAGGAGTTGTCAAAGAAAATTGGCCAGATTCTTGACACTCGCCAAGCAAAATCATAATTATAAAAGAATCGGCATCCTGTTATGGTTTTCTCCTGAATTCATTCTGATGCGAAAACAGAGCTCTTAAATTTCGACTCGCCCTGATCGTTGTCCAACGACATAATTAACATTCAGCTGACGGCTAGACTGTCCAGCGGCATTTAGATAAACTTTTTTCTCGGCGCGCCGTCTAAAAAAGGGAGACAGAAAAATGGAATGTCCCAACTGCCGGCTGGCAAACAGGGAAGGGGCCGTTTACTGCCTGGAATGCGGCACTGAACTGGAAATCAAATGTCCACATTGCAAAAAGTCCCTGCCGCCTCGCGCCAAGTTTTGTGATGCCTGCGGCCAGGATTTGAAACAGCTTCAAAAATCCGAGCGCCGGATTTCGGAGCCTGATCCGGCTGAAGAGACCTCGCCACCCAAGCCTATCGAAAGCGAGCGCAAGCATGTGACCACCCTGTTCTCAGATCTCTCCGGTTACACCACCATGTCCGAACGACTTGATCCTGAAGAGGTCAAGGAGATTACGGGTAAAATCTTTGACGAAGTCTCCAAAATCATTAACAAATATGAGGGGTTTGTCGAAAAGTTTGCCGGCGATGCGGTCATGGCGCTTTTCGGGGCCACCGAAGCCCACGAGGATGATCCGGTGCGGGCCATTAAAGCCGCCCGGGAAATTCACAATCTGGTCAATTCCATAAGCCCGCAATACGAGGAACGCATCGAACAACCGTTGGCGATGCACACCGGTATCAACACCGGCCTGGTGGTGACCGGCGAAGTCGACCTGGAAAAAGGCACCCACGGCGTTGCCGGGGATACCATTAACGTGGCAGCCCGCTTAAGTTCTTTAGGCATGGCCAACGATATTCTGGTGGGACCCGACACTTTTTACCAGTCCCAGGGCTATTTTGATTTTAAGGAACTGGAGCCGGCGACACTTAAAGGCAAAACCAAACCGATCCGTATTTACAAAGTTCTCTCACAAAAAGAACAACCCATCAAATTTCACCGTCTACATGGTTTTCAGGCCAAGCTGATCGGGCGCAAAGTGGAAATGAATCACCTCTCTGAAGCCGTGCTAAAGCTTAAAGAAGGCCGTGGAGCGGTTTTTTCTATTTACGGTCCGGCCGGCACCGGCAAAAGCAGGCTGATCCAGGAGTTTAAGAACGCCTTGAATCTGGATGAGATCCAGTGGCTGGAGGGTCACGCCTATCCTCACAGCCAGAATATTCCGTATTTTCCATTGATCGACCTTTTGAATCGTTCCCTTCGAATCGAGGAAGGCGACCCGCCGGACCGTGTAAAGGAAAAGATTGAAACAGGCATTTCTTCGCTGGTGGGTGAAAACACCAATTTTATCCCCTATATCGGAAGTCTTTACTCGATAAGTTATCCGCAAATCGATGAGGTCAGCCCGGCTTTCTGGAAAGAGCAGCTGCAAAAGGCCATTCAAACGATACTTTCAGCGCTGGCCCGGCAGGCGCCCACTATCATTCGTTTAGAGGATCTGCACTGGGCGGACCCCTCCTTCCTGGAAATGATTCGTTTGCTTCTGTCAGAATCCAGAGATCCCATTCTTTTTCTGTGTGTATATCGACCGATCATCTCTTTATTCACCACTCACCAGGTCAACGCCATGGCCCATCCCTATCAGGAAATCCGGTTGCAGGACTTTTCCGCATCCGAGTCACAGGGGATGGTCGAATCATTATTGAAGACAACAACGATC
>JASFPY010000358.1:0-3840 GCA_050115755.1 Desulfobacteraceae bacterium
CCAAGGCTTTATCCCTGTATACAACATCCGGGTGGTTGTCTTCTTGGTATCCACCCAGCCGCCAGATCAGAACAAACAGCTTTGCCTGCTGCAGGCGCAATTTTTGATATAAATCCTGTAAATAACGCTTTTTTTCTTTTGTGCGATCTGTTTTTTGCCGGGCCCTGACGGAATTACATGCGCTGTCAATCTGTTGAATACATCTTTCAGCTTCCAACCGATAAGCCTGGCGCGATTCTCGATTAAACGAACGGATTTGATCCACAGCGGCAAGGAAGGCATGTGCCGAATAATAATTCGCAAAAGGATCTTCAGGATTTATCTGTAAATAGGCTTTGGTGGCGGCTTTGAGCGGCAGGATCCTACCGGCATCTGCCAGCAGTTCCCAGTAACGGTAGTGAACTTTTTTCCAGCTTTCCCAGTCTTTTTCAGGCACGCGCTGAAGATTTGATTCTGCCACTTTAATGGCTTCAGTTAATTTTCCATCGCGGAAATAGAGTCGATCCATTTCCCAAAGGACCTTCAGCCAGGGCTTGTTAAATTCCGTAAAAAGCGTCTTGCCATCTTCACTAATGGGCTCACCGATGGTCATGGTTCCGAGGTCTTCGGTTTTGGGTTTGAAAAACCGATCGATGGGGAAAAGAAACGCAACCAGGACTGCGGCGATAATTATCAGGCCGAACAACAAAAGTTTATAAGCGGCAGGCGTTTCATAAGATCCCATGGCCAATTCGACTGCCAGCGGATTGAAGCCTTCATCCCGCGCGATGGATATTTTCTCTTCAAGTCCAATCGCTTCGGTCCGCGGCAAGAAGCCCAACGCAGTCTGAGCCTCAGCGCCGCCCGGTATTTGAGCCGGCGAAGAATCCGATTTTACCGGCAGATGCGAATTGTTTTGATCTGGATCCATCTCGAAAATTTAGCACATAATTGGCGGTCTATTAAATGCTCATCCGCAGATTGCGCAGATTTCCAGAGTTTTCGTAAATGACGCGATGATTGAATCCGATAAAACGAATTGCGAATTCGACCATTTTACCGTTTAAATTTGGACTAAAATCCAAAATCCGCAATGCGAGATCTGCAATCAGAAAGCGGTTTTACCGGACTTGGCCCTCTGCCTTTTCTGTTTTTCTTTCTCGGCATTTTCGGCAGCCAGCAGCGCTTTGATATTTCCGACAAAAAAAATTCTGATTTGATATTCAGGATTGCCGAATTGATCGGGTACCAGGGATACGATAAGAATGTCATTATTTTTTTCCCAGTACATCGATTGACCGCCTTTATTCTTCCAGTCGATCAGCCGGGAATCGCCGTATTTGGATTTCAGCGTGTCAACAATATTGGCTTCGTCTTTTTTGAAGTTAATTCTAAACAGCAACGGGAGCCGGGAATAATTTGAAAAGAGTAATTCGACATAATCAAACGGCAGGTTTTCTTTGCGAGCATAACGAAACATGAGTTTGACGATGTTGTGTTCGATACGTCTGGCGGTAGATGGATTCAATTGCACGTTTAACGCATGCAGGGAAGGAAAATGTTCTTTTAGAAAGCCGTAATAGTTAGTTTCTAAATTAAGAGGACTTCGCTTTGCGATCGCATCATTTCCCAGTTGCCGGTTCAAATTTTTACGGACGCTTTCTGAAAACCGGGAATTTTTACCCAGATCGAAAAATTTAAAGCTTTCGGATGGTCTTTGAGCGCTTTGGTTTGAGACAGGTTCCTCTTTCTCACCGCAGGAGAAAAGCAGTAGGAACGTCAAACCCATCGCCAGCGCAAAGCGGTTATTTTTTGAAATGAAATCTGTGCTAATAAGCCGTAGGATCATAAAAAATAGTTCCCGAATAATTATTCACGGCGAATAATAAAGAAATACCCGTCAGCCGTCAAGGTCCCCTGCAGTTACTTCCGTTTTGGGTAGAATATTTCCAATATGGAAGGGAAACAATCCGGCCGGCCGGTCCCTGTAGTATTGCCGCAGCGTTTCTTCTATCACAGTGAAAGCGATTTGATCCCAGGGAATGTCTTTTTCCGAAAAAAAACGAACTTCGCTGCTTTCACTGCCGGCGTTGATATTCGCGTCAATCATGCGTGCCCGGAACATCAAATAGAGCTGGTTGACATGGCAAATATTAAATAGCGCATAAGGGGCTATAATTTCAATACGGGCCCCGGCTTCTTCAAGTGTTTCGCGCTGGGCTCCCTGCGTTACGGTTTCGCCGTTTTCCAGATATCCGGCCGGCAGGGTCCATTTGCCGGAACGAGGCTCAATGGCCCGACGACAGAGCAAGATGTTTCCATCCATTTCCGGTATGCATCCCACCACTACCTTGGGGTTTTCGTAGTGGATGGTTCCACAGGATTCGCAAAAGTAGCGGGGGCGGTCATCACCGGGCGGAACTCCCAACTTTACCCGATTGCCGCAGTTACTGCAGTAGTTCATCGTCCTCATTCTCGCTGGTTAGCGGTTAAAATTCAGTGTTCAATCCTTAATCGTTTTCGTTCATTCGGATACAGGAATATTGGAAAGATGGAATATTGACCTAAAATACAAAAGGTCTCATTTGCATCTATTCTGATTTTTCAAAACCTATTTTTCCAATATTCCATTATTCCAGCATTCCAGCCACGAATAGTTGCCTAAGAGTTGGATAAACTGACGATCATCTTGGTTTAAAAATATCACTCCAGATCCAGCATAATGTAATCCGCCTCTTTATGGCTAATCGTTTCCGTGTCGATTCTGCCGGGTATTTCCGGTAAAATAACGACGCTGGAAAGGTTCGAGCGTTCCCGTATTTGTCTCGGTACAGCGCTTTTCTGCGCATGGCCGGTTCCGGTCAGAATCACCATAATGGAATCCGGGTTCTTTTCTAAATAAGCCAAAGAATAAACGGCCATAGCACTGTCCCATAACAGCTGGGCTTCGCAGAAATAGATGAAATTGAGCTGACCGTGGCTATGGCTGCCGAATGCTTTGCGGATAAAATTCATGTATTGCTGATCCACAATGCAGCTGACTTCGGCAATTTTGCCTTTTTGCTGCGGCGAAAGCGATTTAAAGCCGCTGCGGGATACCTGGCGGGTGATTTCCCGCGGAACATTCAGTCCGATCATCGGGATCTGATGATTTCTGGCATATTCAAAAATGTTGCGATAGGCCTGCCATGGGAAATTCCAGTTGTCATAATAGATTTTTTCGAAACGGTTTTCGTCGATTTCACCGGAAATCCATTGATCGAGGGCCGCCTGGCTCTCGTGTCTGAACATCTCCAGGCCGATGGCAACCCGGACGCCGGCTTCCTTCAGGGCCCTGATGACCGCCAGTTGGGCCCTATGATGCTGTCGATTGTCGTGAAGCTCACCCACCAGCACAATTTGGTTTTTTTTGAGATCGTCCAGCGCATGAGACATCGGCAACTCTTTTTTTCGGTTCAGGTCGTACATGCGGTGGTTATCAATATCTTGTTTGGCCCAGCAGCCGAGTGCTGACAGAAGCAGGGCGGCAAAGCCCAAAACGGCAATTAATTTTTTCATCACATTTACACTCCATCAGATTTTCGTATCATTCAGCGGGGCAGCCTATGGACCATGGGTCCATCATTTCGCCTGTTCATCTTCCCATCGGTATTCAAGGGGCGAGTGGTCTATTGGCCAGAATCCTTTGGCCCGGTTTTGACCGTTTTCAAACGCGAGGTAACTGTATTTGCCGTAATGGGTGATCTTACGGGCCACATTTTCCGCCTGCTGTGATGATAGCGGGTAAAACAGGGCTGCGACCCGGGTTTCAGAAAAAGGATGGGCAAATACACCAAAAAATATATCCGATGATTGCCTGTA
>JASFPY010000359.1:0-3840 GCA_050115755.1 Desulfobacteraceae bacterium
TTACCGATTTTCGGTTAATTTCCTTGATGATGTCACCAACCCGCACACCGGCACCCTCTCCTTTGCTGCCACTTTCGACACGCGTAACAATAACACCGGAGGTTTCATCCATATTAAATTGCTGCATAATCTCAGGCTTCAAATCCGACACACGGACGCCGAATTCTTCCGCCGCTTCTTTGGGTCGACCCCTGGCAGCCAATCTGTCCTCAGTGCGTTTGGCGATTTTGACGGTGACTGTTTTTTCCTTTCCATCGCGCAGTATTTTTATCCGGGCACTATCTCCCACCGAAATGCCAGCAATCATGCTGGTGAGCTGCCGACTGTTTTTAATCTTTTCACCATTTACCTCAAGGATAATGTCTTTGGCTTTGATGCCGGCCCTGTCTGCCGGATCGCCTTCAAAAACGTCGGCGACAAATACACCTTCCTTTTCCTCAACGCCGTAATATTCGGCCATATCAGCGTTTAAGTCCTGAATAGCGACTCCGAGCCATCCCCGGGTGACTTCACCTTCGTTTTTGAGTGCCACAATGATATCTTTGGCAAGATTAACGGGAATTGCAAAACCGATTCCCTGGCCGCTGGCGATGATCGCCGTATTGATTCCGATTACCTCTCCTTTCAGATTCAGAAGCGGTCCGCCGCTGTTACCGGGATTGATGGACGCATCGGTCTGGATGAAATCATCATAGGGGCCCGACCCGATGACCCGGCCTTTGGCACTGACAATTCCTGCCGTAACCGTGTGCTCGAGACCAAAAGGGCTTCCGATTGCAACGACCCATTGGCCAACCTTGAGGGCATCAGAATCCCCCAGCTTTACGGTCGGCAGGTCCTGAGCCGACTCTATCTTTAGCAAGGCAATGTCCGTGTTGGGATCCCGGCCCACAATTTTTGCATCAAATTCGTGTTCATCTTTAAGTTTGACCTTTATTTGATCTGCGTCTTCGATGACATGGTTGTTGGTTACGACATAGCCATCTTTGTCGATGATAAAGCCCGATCCAAGGCTGGGCTGCTTAAATTCCCGTTGCATTTCGTCGCCGAAATAACGTTCAAAAAATTCTTTAAACGGACTGTTTTTGCCCCACGGGTCACGCTGGAATTGGCGAAAAACCGGTCCCCCGCCTTTGATGGTCTTTACGGTTCGAATATTGACGACCGCCGGGCTCACCATCTCAGCCAATTGGTTGAAACTAGCGGGTGCATTGAAATACTCGGTTGATTTGGCATCCGCAGGCAGCATTCCAACAACCATGGCAATGGTGATGATTATGAGGTTGATACCGATAAATTTTCGAATCATTTTAGGGGCGCCCATAAAGCTTTCTCCTTTCACGAAGGCAGAAATGCAAATTCAAATCATATCTTTTTTGCACGATATGAGATAAAACCGCCCGTAACGGTTATCTGCAGCAGCTGCCGGATGAATTGAATGGCTTTCAGCCCAGCTGGCCGCTTCCCTTGCAAAACTGCAATTTTTGTATTAAAATTCGTAAAAATTAAATCGAATAACTTTTGTTTAGAACATAAACCTATTTTTCATTTTTTCCATATTTTAGCAAATAAAATTTCCAGAATTTTTTTCTCAGGGTTATCTGTAATGCAATAATGTCTGTTTTACCTGCCTGTTTCGCAATCCCCCCACGTACCGGGTATTGACAACGCTGAAATAAAGGTACGGTTCAGCCTTGACATCAGCGCTTTATTTTTTTATAGCCGCTTTGCCGAAAACAGGCGGGGTCAAATTCGGGGCATGGCCCCGGATGGAATGATGCAATACGGGTTGAGGTAATATCTATGCCTTGTGACTTCTAACGGTTGCAGAAAAGACCGGACGAAAAAAAACCATGGCCCATGACCATTGATGACGCAAGTTGAAAGGGAGAACCCCGAGATGATTCAGGTTAAAAATCTCACCAAATATTATCATGCGCTCTGCGCGGTGGATCAGATCAATTTCGATATTAAAAAAGGCGAAATCCTGGGGCTGCTGGGACCCAACGGGGCGGGCAAGACCACAACCCTGCGGATGCTCACCGGATATCTGCAACCGAGTTCAGGAAATATCCTTGTTAAAGGTCTAAGCATTGACACCCATATTCTGGAAATCAAAAAAATGTTAGGCTACCTGCCCGAATCCGCTCCGCTTTACCATGATATGCTCGTCTTTGACTACCTGAACTATGTCGCCGCTATCCGGCAGATCAATGGTGATCAAAAGATCGGGCGCATACGCCAACTTGCGGATCTATGCGGCATAAACGAAGTGATGCATCAGCCGATCGGAGAGCTTTCCAAAGGCTACAAACAACGCGTGGGATTGGCCCATGCGATGATGAATGACCCGGAAGTTCTCGTTTTAGATGAACCGACTTCGGGTCTCGACCCCAATCAGATCGTAGAAATTCGCAAAATCATCAAAGAAATCGGAAAAGAAAAGACCATCATCCTTTCAACACATATCCTCAGTGAAGCCGAGGCGACCTGCGACCGCATTGTCATCATCAGTCAGGGCAAAATTGTTGCCGACGACAGCACCGAAAGCCTGAAGCGGTCCGCCGGCGGTAAAAACATTATGTATTTGAGTCTTCAAAACGCAGACTTTGCAGCCGTCCAAAGCGCATTGGAGGGCATCAGGGGGATTGAAAATGTTACCCGTATTTCTGAAACCCCGAACACCCTAAACGTCAGTTTGAGCTATCAGTCACCAGATGACCTGCGGCCGGATGTCTATCGCAAGATCAAAAAAACCGATTGGATCCTTTTGGATTTTCATCAGGAAACCCGGTCACTGGAACACATTTTTCGCGAACTTACCAGGGAGAGCTAACATGCGTCAGGTTGTCCATATTTTCCGAAAAGAATTCAGTACGTATTTTGTGTCTCCGATCGCTTACATCGTTATTGCCATATTTCTGCTGGTAACCGGCTGGTTCTTTTTCTCAACCTTTTTTCTTTTTAACCAGGCCAATTTGAGAACATTTTATACCCTTCTGCCGGTTGTTTTTGCTTTCGTTATTCCGGCAATCACCATGCGGCTGATATCGGAAGAAATCAATGTGGGCTCTGATGAAATCCTGCTCACCATGCCGGTGACCTTCCTTGATGTTATTCTCGGCAAATTTTTTGCCAGCGTTGCCCTGGTGGTTGCCATGATGATCCCGACGATAGCCTATCCGTTGACGGTCTCTTTCATGGGGCAGCTGGACTGGGGTCCGGTGGTCGGTGGATACGTCGGTGCCGTTTTTCTGGGAGCGGCTTTTTCGGCTGTCGGCCTGTTTGCCTCAGCGCTCACTCGCAATCAAATCATTGCGTTTATCATCGGGTTGGCGATCTGCTTTACGCTGACGCTGATCGATAAAATGCTATATTTTTTGCCGCAGTCATTGCTGGGCGTTTTTTCGTATCTGGGAGCTGACTTCCATTTTCAAAATATCGCCAAAGGCATAATCGATAGCCGGGACATTCTGTATTTTGTCAGCATCTGCTTTGTCGGCCTTTACGGGGCTTACCTGGCGCTGCTGCACAGACATTAAGGAGAATAAAATGCCAGGCAAAAAAGGATTGGAGAAATACATTAAATTTTTGATCTATTTCGTCATCGTCGTACTTGTAAACATAGCGGGCATCACCCTGTTTTTCAGAATGGATCTGACCGCCAACCGGATGTATTCGATCTCCAATGCCAGCAAAAAAGCGGTATCCTCACTATCCGAACCGCTGACCATCAAGGTCTTTTTTACAAAAAACCTGCCGGCGCCCCATAATAATACCGAACGCTACCTGCATGATATGCTGGAGGAATATGCAATATATGCCAACAAGTACTTTAAC
>JASFPY010000360.1:0-3835 GCA_050115755.1 Desulfobacteraceae bacterium
CAGCTTCTTTTTCGATCACAACAGACGTATCGTTAAAATGATTCAAAAACAGTTTCGGCAGCATAGCGCTAAGGTCGCGCCCGCCCCACCAATTCTGTAAGGCGCCAATAATTTTCTCGTGATCAGCAGGCCTGGCTTTTCTGATCATAATGTCATTTCCGATCATCGCGTAATCCTCTCGGGGGTAAATGATGACGGTCAAATTTACCCAATCGCGCCATTGACCGGTCGTGAAACCGGTAAAATAAGGGCACGGCGACCATGGCACCCACCAGTGCCAGAAACATATCCCACTGCGCGTCCCAGATATCGCCCTGGGAGCCCAAAAAAGCAGTGCCGACATCAGATGCCACGATCAGGGCGATCCACCACTCCAGTAGTTCCCAGAAGGCTGCAATGGCTAAAACGATGCTAAAGACAATAAAATAAAACCAGCCGCCCCTTT
Source organism: Desulfobacteraceae bacterium (assembly GCA_050115755.1). GTDB lineage: Bacteria > Desulfobacterota > Desulfobacteria > Desulfobacterales > JAHEIW01 > JAHEIW01. The sequence continues at coordinate 446 of JASFPY010000360.1, forward strand.
GCAGCGGTGTGACCCGCAAAAGAACTTCACGGATAATAAACACCGGAAACACGCCCAGGGCGATATGCCCCACGCGGTCGTAATGATTGCGACTAAAACCGAAAACCTCCATGGCCCAATTTCCCAGAGGCGTTTTGGCATAGGTATAATACCCACCGTAGATCAGTATGAACATATGAAGAAAAACACACCAATAAGCCATGTGCGACATCGGGAATCGGCGATAAAGGGCCACGAGCAAAGCCACCCCAGTTAGCCCGGGACCTACCTCCAAAAGCCAGCTGAATTGTCCCGCCGGGGGCGCCATCACCGTAGCCAGGCAGACAAGGATGACAATGCCCAAGAGGATCAACGGTGTGCGGTAATATGAAAATGGCATTGCTGTCATCTATTTGTCCTTTTTGTCAGATTCATATTTTAGCCAATGCTCGGGATCGGATTGAGGAAGGGCTTTGCCGGTCTCCAGATAATGATTCATGGTGGCTTCCCAGAATTTCATGTCTTTTACAAAATTTTCCTCGGTAAAATTTTCGATGAACCGATTGCCTGCTTCATTCAGCGCGGTTATGGTATAAGTGATGTGAACGCGGGAGGTTTGCTGACCGCCGTCTTCTACCCGAACCGTTACTTCGGCCACTCTTGAATCCGGTGTGATTCGGGCGAAAACAGTCTCATAGGCGGCATCATCTCTTTTGGCGATCAGCCAGATGGTGTCTTTTTCACCGGCACTTCTGGATGTAAACACACATCCTTTTTCCGCAAAGCCGGAATTCGAAAAAATCAGTTGATAATCCCAGCCATCCAGCCACTCGGCCTCTTTGACCGGACAGATCAGGGAATGAACCACTGACGGCCGCGCCTGTATGGTCTGAACATAATTTCGGCTGACTCTTTTTGCTTTAAAATCGAGTTGATTACTGAGATTCATGGATTTCTCCGTAAAAATCAAGAACCAGGTTCAAATAAAATTCCCCTTGTGCTCATTCCAATGCCCGAACCATGTAAACATCTTCTAAATTGATCAAAAATGTAACCCCGTCGGTTTTAAGCTCAGATTCTTTAAAATGGAAGGTCTGTGTTTCATAGAGATCTTTGGATAAAACAATATCCAATGTCCCTTTAAAAGATTGATTAGAAACCGTTTCTCTTCGTACCCACAAATAATTCAGTCGCGCATCAATTTTTCCCCTTGAATCACTCTCTGCAACCTTAATCGGTGTCGGTTTTTTTGAACGGATATAATCAAAACCGGTGTCGATAAAGTAGACATTAACATTTTCAAGTGGAAAGTTTGATTCCTTATCAAGGACCCGGCCTTGAATCGAAAAAATGGTGACAGAACGAATTGGCTGGGTGGCACATCCGATAATGCCCAGGGCAATGAACATCGTTATCATCAAGCTGATTTTCATCAACCGATCAAACGTTAGAGAATCAGAAGATAGGCTGTTTGACAACAATTTTAATAACATTATCCAAAGTCTAATCAAGCACTCTGCCAATGACCCGTGTCGCTGATGAGGATGCGGTCCGCTCATGTGGCCTGCCGCTTTAAAACCTTCTGTCCGTACGGACACACCGCTGAACAGATACCGCAGTTGTGTCCCTGATGATATTTAAAATAGTTTTCCTTTTTCCAGCGGTCACAGGCTGTAACATCGAGGATTTTTTCACGCTCAAGTCCCGGATACCAGGCATTGCCCGTTAATGCATCTGCAGGACAGGCCTCCACACAGCGCATGCAGCGACCGCAAAAATTGCGCTCCAGCGGGGTTCCGGCGATAAGCGCCATATCGCTGAAAACGGTTCCCAGGCGGACCCATGAGCCGAATTTGCGGGTGATCAGCTGGCAATGACGTCCGATCCAGCCCAATCCTGCCCGGGTGGCTGCGGTTTTGTGAGGAAAGTCTCCCTTGGTGTTGACCGGGTCGGTGCGCTCAGAGGCCGCCAGTGCATATGCTTCAAAGCCGCGTTTTTGGATTTCGTCCGCCAGCAGCCGTGCCAGCTCGTTTATCAGATTATTTGCCCGGGCGTATTCATCGGCATAGGCCTGGTTGGGGCCCCTCTGTATGCCGGCCATGATGTGCGGGTTCATGGGTATCGCCCAGGAAACCGCAAACGTCAGACTTTGGCCGCTGGCACCTCTGGGCGTGGCGAAATCCCGAAGATCGGCCATACCCCAGAGATTGATTTCATGGGCCTGCATCCATCGGATCAGCCAGGAATGATTCGAAGCAGGGGAATTTTTCAAAATAATTTCGCTTTTAAATTTGAAATGCTTAATTTAACGAAAAGCTTATGATTAACCTGTTGACGGTTTCCGGCTTCTGGAACACGATGCCGTGACCGACCCCTTTTACGGGTTTAAACGTCAGCCGGGGGATAAAGGATTGGATGTCATCGATCATCTGTGGGGTGATCTCGGTGTCCCCGGTTCCCCAGATCAGCAATACATCCCGCTTTTGCCTGCCGACGATCTGATAGGCCGGACGGTAGTCCCCGACAGCGTCGTTTCTGAGCATGGATAAAATCGATTGCTGGAAGCCTTTGTAAGTGGTTTGCTCCACAAATAGCCGGGTGTATTTTTCAGATTCCGGATGATTTTCAACCAGAGATACAAAGCGGCTGGTAATGACACGGATACCGGCCAGACGCGCCAAAAATTCGCCTAAGACCGGTATGCCAAAAAAAGACGGCACTTTAAAATTGTTGATCAAGGGTGAAATCAATACCAGCTTGTTCACCCGCTCGGGATATCGGGCAGTGAAATTGACAGCGGTACCGCCGCCGAGCGAAAGGCCGATTAGATCAAACGGTTTGGTTAAGCCCAGCTTGTCCACCAGTTCCCGTAATTGTTTTCGATACAGATCCTGGTCGTAGGTGACGTCGGGCCTGTCGGAATACCCCCGGCCGAACGCCTCATAACGCAGCACTCTGAAACCGGCCGCCGTTAACGCCTGAACCTGCTGGTCCCAGTTCCACATCGGCACCGTTGCCCCGTGTACCAGAACGACTGTTTTGGCGCCCGGCGGGCCTTCCAACTGGTAATGGGTGACACCATCCGAAAGTTTGACGTAACTGCCACCCAACTTTGTGCGGGTCGTTTCATTAAGCTCGTTGACTTCAGGATCAAGTATCCAGTAAATTCCGACGGCCAGAACAAACAGGCCGATAAAGAATGCCGCCAGCCATTTCCATTTCATGCTGATCCCCTTGTTTGTGCCGGAATCTGTCCATTTTTAAGTCATACCTTATCGCATCGGTTGCACAACCGCAACACTCAGCGACGAAAGCGCACCAGATAGACCGCAAACGATTTTAACGAAAGCACTTCGTGCCTCTCTTTTTCTTCTAAGGAGTTTGCCTAATGTTTGATAACGTGGAAGTGAG
>JASFPY010000361.1:0-3830 GCA_050115755.1 Desulfobacteraceae bacterium
CAAACCAGTACGGATCGTCCACGATGGGTGTGAAAAAATCAACGGTCTGGATGAGCGCGAGGTCATCTCCAATCCGGTAAACACCGGCGTCATCCGCCCGGTCCAGACCGATGATGACGTTTTCGTCAGACGGAAACACCATGCCGCAAAGTGCCCTTTCCAGGTCCCCTGGAGGCAGCTTGGAGGCTCAACCCGAACCGTTCACTGTCGCGGTAAGCTTGACCTTTTTGCTATCTTCCATCAACCGATGCTTCCTCAATTCGCTTAAGGTCGGAAAACGGACATGACAACTCACGGGCGTGGTACACATGTTTTGCACCACAAAACGGGCAGGGGTCTTTCAGTGCGACCTTCGCATCCAGCGTCCTGTTTCCGGCCTCGTCGCATACGACTCCCCTGTTATCCAGGATCGTAAAATCGGAACTTTCAAATACCTCGTTCTGATTCGGGCAGACAAATACGAATTTCATCAACGTCTCGCCTCCCGTCCCTTTGTTTTTCCCACGAGTCGCCGGTTTCAACATGAAACTTATGAGAATATGCCCAAAAATATTTCAATACATGAAATTTTTCTATAGGTCAAATAGATAATCTCTATGGTTTAAACTTGATCGATTGGATTTACAAATAATCATTGCGGTTACCAAAAATTTGATCCGATAAACTGTCATTGCGAGGAGCTAAGCGACGAAGCAATCCGATGCAAAGCATCGTCCCGAGCCAAGACGAGGCGGGCGTGGTGGCGGGCAGGTCGCAATGACCTTTGAAAGATTCGCTAAGTCAACCGGAACATATTTTTGACCATTATTATAGGTGTGCTGAGGCGGGGATATGGCTGTTATCGATTGAAGCCCATTACATCTAGCCGTATTCTTTCTGATCTTATGAACTTTTTATTATGATTAAAAAATGATTGGATCATGCGGATTCATAATCTCCCGGCTTTACTTCTTCTCTTTTCGCAGGGTTCTCCTGAGAATTTTCCCCGTTAATGTTTTAGGGATTTCAGAAACGATTTCAACTTCACGCGGATATTTGTATGCGGCCAATCTTTCTTTACAAAAAGAGATGATATCTTCAGGCCCAATTAAATTTTCCTCACCTTTTTTCAAAGCCACGTATGCCTTGACGGTTCCCCCCCTGTACGAATCAGGGACGCCGACAACCGCTGTCTCTTTAACGGCAGGGTGCTGGTAGATGACATCTTCAACGTCGCGCGGCCATACTTTATATCCGGATGCGATAATCAGATCCTTTTTGCGGTCGACGACGTAAAACCAGCCATCATCATCCATCTTGCCAACATCACCGGTATACAGCCAGCCGTTGCGGATGGCATTTTTAGTTTCTTCCAGCATATCCAGGCAGCCGGGCACGGGTTTCTTTTGCGTGTTGCCAAGTAATTTCGGAAGGTTGGTTTGATCGGGGTAAAAATCCAAAGGGGAAGTGGTAATCACTTTTTCTATTGACGTGTTGTCTAGAAAAGAAATGTCCAATTGATCGGCAATCTCTTCAAGGATGATAAATATTTTTGCATTTGAATTTTCATAGAAATAAGATAATTCGCTTTCTTTATACATGGGATTTAGCGGGACAACGATCGCTCCAGTTTTCCAGGCGGCACAGGTGCTAATTAAAAATTGGGGAATATTTTGCAAAACCAGTATGACGCGATCCCCCTTTACAACGCCTAAATCTTCCAGTGCAGCTGCAAAACGGTTTGATAATCTGTCGATCTCTCCGTAGGAAATGGTGTGATCAAAATAATGTACGGCGGGTGAGTCCGGCTTCTGCTCGGCAGACAACATAAAGTCAGCGATAGCCGTATTCTTGCCTATTTCAAGATCATGGGGCACCCACTCCGGGTAATTTTTTAACCAGGGTCTTTTTTCATAAATGGAAGCCATTTCCCCTCCTTTTACCATACCGTCCAACCCCCATCCACAGATAGAATGTGACCGGTGATCATATTGGCAAGATCAGACGCCAGGAAAAGCGTTGCATAGGCAACCTCATCAGCGGTTGCCATCCGGCCCAGAGGAATGCTGTCGATGACATAGTTTTTGAATTCCTCATCCTCAAACATCTTCTCGGTAAACGGTGTGCGGACAAAAGTGGGAGCCACCGCATTGACGGTGATATGATGCGGCGCCCACTCGCAGGCAAGCGTTCGTGTCAGCTGGTTCACACCGCCCTTGCTGGAGCAGTAGGCCGCCCGTTGCGGCAACGCCACCATTCCGGCCTGGGAGGAAATATGGATTATTTTTCCGCCATCCTGCTCGATCATTATTTTTCCGGCTTCCTGCGAGACGAAAAATAGCATCTTCAAATTGATGTTGAGGACATCATCCCAATTCGTCTCGGTAACATCCACCGACTTCTGTGGGCGATTGATGCCGGCGCTGTTCACCAAAACATCGATACTCCCCATGTCAGAAACCGCTGCATCCACCAGTTCCCGGGCATCCTGTGGCGTGTTCAGTGCAATGGCCTTGGTGCGATACGCACAGCCCGCGGCCTCTAACCCATCGATCAGGGATTTCAGCTTTTCCTCCGAGGTTCCTTGCAGAAACAGCTTTGCCCCGGCGGCTGCGAAAGCTCTGGCGATTGCACCGCCAATACCGCCGGTAGCACCCGTGATCAGTGCGGTTCTATTTTCAAGTGATAACACCGGCCTTTTCATTTTGAATATTTTTCCTTTCTGACCTTACAGGATATGCCATGGGCCAGCATGTTTTCATAGTTGCAGGCCCTTTCGCACACATCGGCAATTTTGTAGGAAGCTTCTTTGGTCGCGTACTGGTAGGTGACAGTCTTGACAAATTTTCCAACCGAAAGTCCTCCGGTATACCGCGCGGCTCGCATGGTGGGCAGAACATGGTTGGTGCCAATAGTCTTGTCGCCATAGGCCACCGTGGTTTCTTCTCCCAAAAAGACGGAGCCGTAGTTTCGGCAATTATCCAGATAGTATTTCCAGTCTTCGGTCTGGACTTCCAGATGCTCGGGCGCCCAGGCGTCGCTGAGCTTTACGGCCTCTTCGGCAGAATCAGCCAGGATCACCTCCCCGTTGTCTCTCCAGGCTACGGCCGCCACGTCGCGGGTGGGAAGGTCTTCCAGCTGCCGGTCTACCTCCTTGATGGTCGCCTGCGCGATGTCCCGCGAAAGTGCGATCAGCGCCTGACGTGCATTGGGATCGTGTTCGGCCTGCCCGAGAATATCAGCGGCCAGAATAAATGGATCGGCGGTCTCGTCGGCAATGATGAGAATCTCTGTCGGCCCTGCCAGAAGGTCAATGCCGACGGTACCGAAAAGCTGACGTTTTGCTTCGGCCACATATTTGTTTCCGGCGCCCACGAGCATATCAACCGGATCCAGCCCCTCGATGCCGTATGCCATGGCTGCCAGCGCATGCACCCCCCCCATGCAATAGATTTCGTCCGCGCCGGCAGCATGCATTGAGTAAAGCGTGGCAGGCCACATTCCTTGCCCTTTGACCGGTGGGGAGCAGGCCACGACTCTTGAAACCCCGGCCACCTTCGGTGTGATGACCGTCATGTGAGCCGAGGCGAGCATCGGATATCTGCCGCCGGGGACATAGGAACCACTGGCGGCGACCGGAATAATTTTTTGGCCCAGATGGACTCCCGGCAGGGTTTCAACTTCGAAATCCACGATGCGCTGCATCTGTTCCTGCGCAAAATTGCGTATCTGGGTCTGGCAAAAATCGATATCTTCGACTTCGGAGTCGGGCAGATTCTTGCGGGCGGCCTGGATTTGGTCTTTGGATACCCGAAAGTGTTCGGGCGACCAATTGTCGAATTTTTCGGAAT
>JASFPY010000362.1:0-3825 GCA_050115755.1 Desulfobacteraceae bacterium
AGGCGATTGGGACACATCGATTCAAATTCACAGCTGCCACAGCCCGATGCGTGAGATTCAAGTATTGCACGATAACCTGCTGGCCATGTTTGAAGCGGATTCACATCTGCAGCCGAAAGATATCGTGGTGATGGCGCCGGACATTGAATTGTATGCACCCTACATCAAGGCCGTGTTTGCCACCCAACCGCTTGAGCGCCTCAGAATTCCTTACAGTATCGCAGATCAACGTGCCAGAGGCCAGGGGCGCCTGATTGACGGCTTTTTTTCCTTTCTCGATCTTAAAGGATCACGGTTCAGTGCCGCCCGGGTGATGCGATTGCTGGAATCACCCGGTGTTAAGGAAAAATTCGGACTAAGTCAAACAGACATTGAAAACATCGAGCGCTGGATTCGCGATACCCGGATTCGCTGGGGAATCGATGGCGCGCATCGTCAACAAATGGGACTTCCGCTGGTTTCTGAAAATACCTGGTCGGCCGGTATCCAACGGCTCTTGCTGGGTTACGCCCTGCCCGGGAAGAACCGGCTGATGTTTAACGGCATATTGCCCTACGACAGGGTTGAAGGCGGTGAAGTTCAAAGTTTCGGGAAATTTCTGGACTTTATGGATACGGTATTTCGATATGCCGGGGAACTGACGGGGCCCAGACAACTGCAACAGTGGGGTGCGTTTCTAAACAGATTGCTCGACGATTTATTTCTCCTGCAGGAAGAAACAGAAACCGAAATACAAAATTTGCGAACTATTTTCGACGATCTGGGCAAACGGCAAACGGAAAGCGCCCTGGATGAGAAACTTGAATTTGAGCTGATCCGTTTTTATCTGGATCAGCGACTGAACAAACCCAGTCTCGGATCCGGCTTCATGACCGGCGGTGTGACCTTTTGTGCCATGCTGCCCATGCGCAGTATTCCCTTTAAAGTCATTTGCCTGCTGGGCATGAACTCAGATGTGTTTCCAAGAGAAAACCAACCGCTGACTTTCGACCTGATTGCCAAACACCCCAGGCCCGGCGATCGCTCCCGCAGAGACGACGATAAATACTTATTTCTGGAATCGATTATTTCAGCACGTAACAAACTATATATCAGTTACGTCGGTCAGAGCATTCAGGACAACAGCCGCATCCCGCCGTCGGTTGTCGTCAGTGAACTGCTGGACACCATTGAAAACGGATTCGAACTGCCCGGCAAAAATATCCTGGGGCACGTGGTTACGGATCACCGGCTGCAGGCATTTTCGCCGCAATATTTTAAAAAAGGCGGCAGACTTTTCAGTTATTCCCAGGAAAACCAGGATGCAGCTGCGTTTCTGTACAAAAACGAAGCAGCCGCTCCTTTGATCACCCGAGCCCTGCCGCTGGCCCTGGCTGAAAAAGAGGAACTGCATTCGCTTGACATTGAAGCCCTGATACGGTTTTTCAGCAATCCGGTCCGATTTCTGCTCCAGCAGCGCCTTGGTATTTATCTGGAAGAGGCGGCGGGCCTGACGGCCAGGCGCGAAGATTTTGAAATAAATCCGTTAGATCAATATCTGGTGGGGCAAAACCTGGTTAACGCCGCAATGGAAGGTCGAGATTTGAATGAATATCGTCCGGTTCAGATCGCCATGGGGCAACTTCCGCACGGGAAAGTCGGCACGTTTTACTATCATCAGCTGAGCGCTGATGTTGAACGGTTTGTAAGCAAAATAGGATCTTTGATGGATCGAAAAATTGCCGGGCCCCTGGAGGCACGTATCGAAATGGGTGAATCTGTTTTGCACGCCCGTCTGCCGGAAATATATGATTGCGGCCTTCTCCAGGTCCGCTATGCGAAACAGCGCGCCCAGGATCTTTTAAGATTATGGATTTGTCACCTGGTATTTTGTGAGGCCGCACCAAAAGGTACGGATCCCCGAAGTGCCATCCTGTTTAAAAATGCAGCCTGGCAGCTCAAACCGGTTGATGACCACCTGAAAATCCTTATGGATTTATTCAAAATGTTTAAATCCGGATTGAAAAAGCCGCTGCATTTATTCCCGGGCACGTCACTGGAATACGTTCAGCAGCAAATCAAAGGCAAATCAAGAGCAGCAGCGCTAACACTGGCACGAAAAAAATGGCAGGGCAGTGGTGACTTTGCCAGAGGGGAGTCAGCTGACCCGTATTACGATATCTGTTTTGGAACGACCGATCCCCTTGACCGAACTTTTGAGGACGTTTCAAAAGCGGTATTCGGGCCGTTGCTCGCCAGCATCACAGAAATGCAAATATAAAGAAGGAGAAAAAAATGGCAATGGTGGTTCAAATGCACGAAGGTGTGGCAATAAATAAATTTAACTTGAACAAGCCGGTACTGCGAATCGGTCGCGACCCGGCCAGTGATATTTTTATCGACAACACGGTGGTCAGCACTGAACATGCCGTTATCAAAACTGAAGACAGACCGGAATCCGGCGGTGGTGTTGAATTTTACATCGAGGATCTGAAGAGCACCAACAGCACCTTTGTAAATGGCGAAAAGATTACCCGCCATAAACTCAGGCATAATGACATGATTCGCGTCGGGTGGAATACGTTTAAGTTTGTCGATGAAGCCGAAGGAGATGCGAATAAAACCGCCAAAATCCGCAAAAGCTGGATTCCGGGAGTGTATTATACAAAAGACGAGTAAAACTGTATTTTTTGATATTCAGGATAGAAATAATTTACAATAATCAATATTATCTCAAAATGGGGTAAAGCCCACCCATGGACATCTCCTCACTCATAAAAGCGATCTTCGATCCACAGCTGATCCGATCCGCATGGGTTCAGGAAATTATTAAACCGGGTGATGTTTTTCGCTTAAGGGTCATCGAGATAAAAGATAACCAGCGTGCCCTGGTTGATTTCGGCAAATTCCGTGCGTTGGCTGAAGTAAAATTTCCCGTTAAAGCCGGCGCCGATCTGCTCGCGAAAGTAACCGGCACCGAGGGACAACTGCGGCTTCAATTGATCAATTCGGAATCCCGGGGGGGTGCTGGCGGAAAAAATGACGCCAGCCAGCTGAAAATTCTCTCCTTTGACTTATTTGAACGGATTCAATCCGACATCCGGCAGGCGGTTCGGCATATTTCAAAACTTCCGGACGGCCAGATGCCACCGGAGCATATTACCCGGGCCCTGACAACACTGGATGCGCATTTTGAATCTATCGCTTTGAACCGAAACATGGAAAAGTGGATTCCGCTGCTTAAATCAAGGCTTGAAGACAACGGTTTGTTTTTTGAAAAAAAGGTTGCAGACACCATCCGCCTTTTAGCCGATCGATCGGCGTCTGATTTAACCACAGAGTTGGTTCGTTCTCCTGAAATAAAAAAAATCCTGACCCAGGATTTAAAGCCGGCCCTTTTAATGCTCAGGGAATACCTGGAAACCCCGGATTCAATCTCCAAATTCCTCGACCGCAAAAGCCTTTCCAGCTTCAAAGGCACACTTGACATGCTGCTGGCCGATATTGTCAACCAGCAATCCCGCGCCACTCACAAACATGAATTGCCGGATCCTTACCAGGTGTTTTCCTTTATGCTCCCGTTAAAGGAAAACCAAAAAAAAGCGCAGTTGAAGTTGTACTGTCCAAAGAAAAAGCAAAACGGTTCCCGGGCTGGATTTAAAATCTCTCTTTTACTGGATATGGACCGAATCGGCGAGGTTCGCACGGATTTTTTTCTGATGAAAAACGACCTGTCAATTACTTTTTTTGTAAAAGATGATGTCAGCCAAAAACATTTTGAGAAACACTTTGACGAAATCCGCCAGTCATTAAATTCGTTATTTGATTATCTGGTGTTGAAGACAG
>JASFPY010000363.1:0-3823 GCA_050115755.1 Desulfobacteraceae bacterium
CCGGTGAAAATTGTTCCCCAGATCCGGCTCAGCTGCATCCTTGTCTGGACTTCAAATAGCGCACTCGGGCTGCCGCTGGCATTTAACTTCAACATCGGAAGCGCGTTTACGATAGACTTACACGACAATAGAGGCTGCCGGGTGCTACCGGTACGATTTTTAGAACAGTGAAGATGATCCGTCGCCTTGAAAATTTGAAGCCGGGTATGGTTGCGGTGGTCGGTATTCCTTTTGATGCCTATTCATCGTTCATGCAGGGCGCAGCCCTGGCACCTGCTCAAATCCGTAAGGCCTGGAAATCCGGAGCAATGAATTTATGCGCGGAGTGCGGCATCGATCTGGGCGCCAATCCGAATTTTATCGATCTCGGGGATTTAGACATCGCCGGTGAAAACGCTATCATTGAAAAAATTGAAACAATCATCGACGATTTGCTGGGCCATGGAGTGCGCATCATATCGTTAGGCGGAGATCATGCCATCACCTACCCTGTTTTCAGGTCCTATAGCAGCCGGTTTGACGGGCTTGATATCCTTCATCTGGACGCCCATCCTGACCTTTATGACAGTTACGACGATAACCGCTATTCGCATGCCTGCGGCTTTGCCCGCATCATGGAAGAAAAATTGGCCACGCGATTGATTCAGGTCGGTATTCGATCCCTTAATGCGCACCAGAGAAAACAGGCCCAACGGTTCGGGGTTGAAATTATTGATATGCAAAATTTGCCAAAGGCCGATGCCGTCAAATGGAAAAATCCGGTTTACTTGTCAATTGATTTGGACGTACTCGATCCGGCTTTTGCCCCCGGTGTCTCCCATTATGAGCCCGGCGGCATGTCGACTCGCCAGGTAATTGAACTCATTCAGGGACTGCCCGTTCCAATTGCCGGTGCCGACATCGTCGAATTTAATCCCAAACGGGATCCCCATGAAGTCACCGCAATGGTGGCCGTCAAAATCCTCAAAGAAGTCGCCGCCCGCATGCTGGAATTGCCGATAGAGCCGATCGGAACATGAGAATGGCCCTGTGAATCCAAAATTGAACCTATTTTAGAAATGCATCTAATCACTGAAGGTGGACTATTTGGCTTTAAATAACGAGAACGAGGACGAGTACGAGTAGGAAACAAAGGAAAGCTGCCTAATCTCGTATTCGTCCTTGTGCTCGTGCTCGTCCTCGAACAATGAACCATTCAGCGTGCGGGAGCCAGGAGGACATCGATGATCGATATCTCAAAAATAGACTATGCGTTGCTGGATCGCCCCGAAATATTGATGTACCTGTTTCATCCGCGACCCGAATTCGGATTGCCGGTATCTGTTTCAGGTCAAAAGGATATCATGATACCGGTAGCATCCGAAGTCGCTGTCGGCGCCCGATTTCATCTGAGCGGCAAATCTGCCTGTAATATTCTCTTTTTTCACGGCAATGGTGAAATCGTGGCCGACTATGATGATTTCGGCCAGATGATGAATCAACTGGGCATTAATTTTTTGGCTGTCGATTACCGGGGTTACGGTCGCTCCAGCGGTCAACCCACTGTAACCGCCATGATGCGAGACTGCCACTTGGTTTTTGATTATGTGAAAAAATGGTTGCACAAAAACGATTACCCGGGCCCTCTGGTACTCATGGGCCGATCCCTGGGCAGCGCTTCGGTGCTGGAACTGGCAATGCATTATGCTGCCGATATCGATGGCCTGATTGTTGAAAGTGGTTTTGCCTATGCCGGTCCCCTGTTGGCGCTTTTAGGGATTGCTATCGCCGATATCGGATTTGAAGAGGCCAAGGGATTTCGCAATATTGAGAAAATTCATACATTTGGCAAGCCGACGCTTATCATCCATGCCGAAGGTGACCATATCATCCCGTTTTCCGATGGCAAGGCCCTGTTTGAAGCATGCCCGGCGGCGGATAAAACCCTCTTAAAAATTTCAGGCGCAAACCACAATGATATCCTCATGCACGGCCTGAAGGACTATCTGGCAGCTGTAAGAAAATTGACCGAAAGCCTGGAGCCCGATACGGTCGGATAGGTTTTTTCCCGCCTCGATACCGGTCCAAGGGATCCTTCCATCCGCTTCAAAATCTATCGAAATCCCCGATTTTCCTTATTTTTCCTTAAGTTTAGCTATAATTCAGACGATAATCATTTATAGAATTAAGTGGATTAATGCGGGTAATGAACGCTTCGTAATCTTTTTCTAAAAATAAATCCTGATAATTCAAATTGTTATATTATTATTCAAACTATCGAACAGGAACTGGAGCCACTTCGAATGGGTATCATTCACATTAACAAATTAAAACCGGGCATGGTTTTGGCTCAAGAAGTAAGGGATATCAACGGGCGACTGCTGCTAAAGAGCCAGAAGCAAATTCACTCTTCCCACATCCGGATCTTTAAGACCTGGGGAGTTACAGAAGTCAATATCCGCGGCAACAACGGCAGCCGGGATACTTCCATCAGTCCCGCGGATCCACAACTCATTGAAAAAACTAGAGAAAAAACTAGAGAACGGTTTAGCCATGCCGATTTAGACCATCCGGCAATGAAAGAAATATTCAGAATTTCGGTCCTGTTTCGCTGCAAATACAATTTTTCCGAAAACGAGAAAAATATCAATCTTGCCAACGACGACACCGCAAAAACAATGGTTGAAAATGATTTTCTGCAAAAGCTGAAAAAAGAAAATATTACGTTGCCGGAGATACCGTCGATTGTTTTTGAATTAAACGAGGTTATTGCCAACCCATTATCATCGGCTGAGGATATTGCGCAGGTTGTCAACCGCAGCCCAAGTTTAACCGCACTCTTGCTCAAAATCGTTAATTCACCCTTTTACGGGTTTCCTTCTAAGATCGACAAAATTTCGCTGGCCGTCACCCTGATCGGCACACGTGAAATTTCAGGGCTTGCACTTGGAATCAGCCTGGTTTCTCTGTTTAACAACATTCCCAAGGAATTACTCAGCATGTACTCTTTTCTGCGGCACAGCCTGGCATGCGGTATCATTTCAAGAATTTTAGCCGCCCATAAAAGCCTTCCCCAGACTGAGCAATTGTTTGTCTCGGGGCTGCTGCATGATCTGGGACGGTTGATTCTTTACAGTTACTTTCCCAATGAATCGCGCAATCTGTTGAGCCGTGCACGATCATCCGGTAGCCTGCTGTACCTGCAGGAAAATGATTGTCTGGGTTGTAATCACACCCACCTCATCAAACATCTGTTGCAGAAGTGGAAGTTGCCGATGATGCTGGAAAACAATGTATTTTTTCATCACAACCCCCGTGAAGCCCAGCAACCGGTACCCGCAACGCTGGTTCATCTGGCGGATATTATAGCCAATGGTTTGGGCATTGGTACCAGCGGTGAGCATTTTGTGCCGCCACTGGATCATGCCGCCTGGGAAAACCTGGGCATGTCGCCGACCTGTTTTGATTTGGTGACCAAACAGGCAACCCATCAATTCTTTGCACTAGAATCCATTTTGGACAGTTAAATATTTATGAATGACAAACCCACCATAGCAATGAACGCTGAAAAGCTTTTGGCTCGCATCGATTATCTCGAGGAAAATCGACGCTTTATCCAAAATGTTCTTGAAATGGCACTGTCGTTGGGTGATTTTCAGGAAAATATTAATAAAGGATACGGTCCCGAATATGTTTTGCAGGAAGCCGACAAACGTATCAGCCACCTGATTCCGTTCGAAGCCAATGCCTTCTATCTTGTCGATCAGGAAAACTCAGAGTTTAATTTATCGGTATGCAATCAGAAACATCTGAAAACATTTATCCAAAAAGAAGTCGATCACAT
>JASFPY010000364.1:0-3822 GCA_050115755.1 Desulfobacteraceae bacterium
CAGCCGGGCACGCAGTCCTGAACTGAAGAACCTGTTGCGTCGATACCCCGAGATCATCAAGGAAGCGGGACCAATTGCCTATCGAGGCATCGGGGCCGGTCCTGTCTGGCTGGCCAGGGAAGGTTCGGATCTCAATGATTTTCCGACCGGGGCGGTCCTGGTTTCACGTTACAGCCTGCCGGTGCTGGCGCGCGTCATTCCACGGGCCAGCGCGGTGATTACCGATGTGGGCAGTCCTACCGGGCATATGGCCACGGTTGCCCGTGAATTCAGAATTCCGACGATTGTGGATACCGGCTCGGCCACCGATGTTCTGAAATCCGGGCAGCTGGTGACCGTGGATGCTGAAAGGAACGTGGTGTACGAGGGGCGGATCAAAGAACTTTTGCACTATCATTTGCTGGAACGGGCTTCCTTTGAAACCACCTATGAGTTTCAGCTTCTGCGGCGAATGCTCAAGCGAATTGCACCGTTGACACTTGTCAATCCCGAGGATCCCAATTTTACGCCAGCAGGTTGCCAGACCATTCATGACGTTCTGAGGTTTATCCATGAAAAATCCGTCGAGGCTCTGGTTTCAATCGCCCAGGACCCGCAGACATTATTGAAACACGGTGGCCGACGCCTGAAGGCGGATCTGCCGCTCGATCTCATTATGATCGACATCGGTGGCGGATTGGAACAAAATCCTGGCAAATCCAACCAGGTAGAGCCCCGGCAGATCAAATCTCTTCCGATGCAGGCCCTTTGGGCCGGCATGGATTCACCGGATGTCTGGAATACAGATCCAGTTGCAGCAGATTTAAAAGGCCTGGTATCCAGCATGACGCGAACACAGACCGCGGCGCTTTCGGGTCATATTCTAACGGGTTTGAATGTGGCTGTTTTGAGTGCGAATTATCTGAATTTGACGTTGCGCGTCGGATACCATTTCACCGTGGTTGATGCCAGTTTATGGCCATCTGCCCAAAAGAACAGTATTTTTTTCCGTTTTATTGGCGGAGCCACTGACATCACGCGGCGCTCCCGACGGGCAGCTCTGTTGGGTTCTATTCTGGAGGAGTTTTGTTTCAAAGTGGAGAAAAAAGGGGACCTGGTTATCGCCCGTGCCGTCAACAGCAGCGAGGAACAGATGCGGGACTTCCTCTATGTCATCGGCAAGTTGATCGGTTTTTTACGTCAGCTTGATATCCTGATGAAGGATGACGGCACCGTTGAGCGTTATTTCAAGCGCTTTATGACCGACCACCGGAGCGCTTGTCAGGTCGGAAACAATTAAAGGAGTAACAAAATGGCGAATAAATCAACAGTATGCATCCTGGATGACGAACCAATCGTCGGTGATCGTCTCAAACCGGAAATGGAAGATGACGGTTATGAGGTGGAAGTCTTTACCGACAGCAGTAGCGCGATTCAACGGTTGGCAGAGCGGTGTTTTGATATTTTTATCACGGATTTGAAAATGGAAGGTGTGGATGGGATGGGTTTTCTGGAAAAAGTCAAGGAATACTGTCCCAGAAGTGAAGTGATCATCATCACGGGTTATGCCACCATAGAAACAGCCCGGGAATCTTTTGTCCGTGGGGCTTATGACTTTATCGCAAAACCGTTTCGCATCGGCGAAATTCGGGATGCGGTCAAAAAAGCCCGGCGCCGCGTTCGAAAAAACAACAAGCGGACGCGCACCAGGAGCGAAAGGCATGCTTAATTTTCTTGTCGCAGTTGATCGCAGTCTGGAAGCCAGCTTTGCCCTCCGGACGGCGTGTCTGTTCGGAGCGGACCTGAATATCCAGCCGATCTATGTTTTTAATCCACCGGGGCGCGACCTGGCTTTCGGTGCCGGGTGGGCCCGTAAATCCTGGGAGCGCGAAACCAGTCGGCATGCCGTAGAAAATATCGAAGACCTTGTCATAGCAGAAAAAAGTCAGTGCCCCTACATCCATGACCCGGTGGTTCTGACCGGCGATCCCATCCAGGAACCGGCCGAATACTTCTGGTCCGGCAAATTCGATTTGCTGGTTGTGGGAACCCCTTTCAAAGGATCGGGACCGCTGGCGCTGTGTCGGCGGTTCGGCCACCTAGCCCGCAAGGAAAACCGGACCCTGCCTCTGATGGTGGTTCACCATTTTAAAAACATAGAAAACATTGTTGCACTCACCGACGGCAGTGATAGCGCAGAGAACACGCTGGGTTTATTGCTTAAAATAAGCGCTTTTATATCCGGCAGGATCACCTTGGTGGGTATGGCGCGAGCCGAATCCAAAGATTCTTCGACCGAAAGCCTGAACCTCGAGAGGGGACTGGCTATTTTTAACGAAAAGGGGATCCGGACAGACGGCCACAGGGCCTCAGCGTTGGGTTCCAAACGTCTGACGGCCATGTTAAGGGAGGCGGATCTGCTGGTTAATCCGGTTCACAGAAAAGACCTGCGCCATTTTTTGTATGAATTGCATGAAGATGAAATTCAGGCCGTTTTGCTTTACTTGAACGGGCACTTCTAACCCTTTGCCGGAGTCACATGCGGCATATCATAGCCGCCGACAGCTGGATGTCAAAAAACGTCAGGCGCGCATTTGCGGCAGGGAAAAATCAGGTCGATCCGGCGACTCATTTCCGTGTTATTCGGCGAGGCCGAACTTATTTATTTTGCGCCACAGCGTAGAGCGGGTAATGCGCAAAATGGATGCGGCCTTGTCCCGGTGGCCGCCGACGCTTCGCAGCACTTTGGCGATATGGGCGCGTTCCATTTCTTCAAGGCTTTGCAGGCCGGTGTCAGGCGTTGAATGAGAAGCAATCCGTATCGGCGGCAGGTCTTCGACCTGGATTTCAATTCCATCGGCAAGGGCCACCGCCCGCGCAATAATATTTTCCAGTTCCCGAATATTCCCCGGAAATTCGTATTGCGACAGTATCTCGCGTGTTTTTAACGAAAAACCGCGAACATCTTTTTTGTAGGCTTTGTTGAACTTGCGCAGAAAATGGTCGGCCAGCAGCCACAGATCACCCTTGCGCTCCACAAGCCGCGGCAGTAAAATCGTCATGACGTTCAGTCGAAAAAACAAGTCTTCACGAAACCGTCCTTTGCTCACCTGTTCTTTCAGATCGCGGTTGGATGCGGCCAGGATGCGGATGTCCAGATGGACAGGACGGTTGGCTCCCACACGGTAGATCTGGCCTTCCTCCAGCACTCGCAGAAGCTTGACCTGCATATCTGCCGGCATATCGATGATCTCGTCCAGCAAAACCGTGCCGCCGTTTGCCGATTGGAGCAATCCCGTGCGCGAAGTAAACGCACCGGTAAATGCGCCTTTTTCGTGGCCAAACAGCTCATTGGCGATCAGCTCGGGCGAAAAGCCGCCGCAGTTGAAGGAAACGATGGGCGCCTGATTTCGGGGGCTGAGCAGGTGAATGGCGCGGGCCACCAGCTCTTTGCCGGTTCCGCTTTCGCCCTGGATGATCACCGGACAACTCAAAGGGGCGACCTTTTCAATCAGCCGATAGACCTGTTCCATTTCAGGGCTGGTACCGATGATACCGGCCTTACCGGCACTATGTGCCATCAAGGCGCGCAGGCTGATGGCTTCATTGCTGATCTCGATTTTATCGACGATTCGGGTAATCAGGTTGTCGAACTCGGCGAGCCGTATGGGTTTGGTTAAATAATGGAAAGCCCCCGCGCGAACCGCTTCGATGGCCGAATCAATGGAAGCGAAGCCGGTAACGACAACGACTTCGGTATCCCTGCGGTGGGCCTTGACGCGCCGCAGAATATCGATACCGCTCAGATCCGGCAATTTTAGATCGGTGATTACAAGGTCGTGA
>JASFPY010000365.1:0-3809 GCA_050115755.1 Desulfobacteraceae bacterium
CTCTTCGGCACTGGCCTCCAAGGCCACCGGATTTCCGATTGCCCGAGTCTCTTCGCTTCTGGCAGGCGGTATGACCCTGGATGAAATCCCCTACTGGCGGGATGGAACACTGGAGAAATACACGCCCTCGGGTGAGTATGTGGTTGTCAAATTCGCGCGCTGGGCGTTTGAAAAATTTGAGGGCGCCGAGGACAAGCTGGGCACCCAGATGCGGGCCGTCGGCGAGGTCATGAGTCTGGGAAAAACCTATAAGGAGGCATTCCAGAAAGCGATTCGAAGCCTTGAGATCAACAGGTACGGTCTCGGGTTTGCAAAGGATTTTAACAAATTGCCGCTCAAAGAACTCATGAGCCGCCTGGGCTTTGCCACCAGCGAGCGCCAGTTTCTCATGTATGAAGCCCTGCGCAAAGGTGCCGATGTGACCCAACTGTATGAAAAAACCCATATCAAGCCCTGGTTTATCGAGCAGATGAAAGAGCTGGTGGAGCTCGAGGAGAAAATATTGGGCTACAGGGATCAAAACCTGCCGGATGATCTGCTGATCGAAGCCAAAAAAGACGGCTTCGCCGATCGCTATCTGGCGATGCTGCTGAATGTGCCGGAAAAAAGGATCCGCGAACAGCGTCAGGAATTGGATGTGAATCAGGCCTGGGAGCCGGTGCCGGTCAGCGGGGTGGAAAACGCCGCTTATTATTATTCGACCTACAATGCGCCCGACAGGGTTGCGGTCAGTGATCGCAAAAAGATCATGGTGCTGGGCGGCGGACCCAACCGTATCGGCCAGGGCATCGAGTTTGATTACTGCTGCGTGCATGCCGCGCTGGCCATACGCGAAGCCGGTTATGAATCCATCATGGTAAACTGCAACCCTGAAACCGTATCCACTGATTACGACACATCGGATAAACTTTACTTTGAGCCGCTGACCGTTGAAGATGTGTTGAGTATTTATGAAAAGGAAAAGCCCGAAGGCGTTGTGGTCCAGTTCGGGGGGCAGACACCGCTGAATATCGCCACCGAGCTGCAGGAGATGGGCGTGAAGATTTTGGGCACATCACCGGAGACCATTGACCTGGCCGAAGACCGGGATCGCTTCCGGAACATTATCCGCGGCCTGGGCATCCCGCAGCCCGAGTCGGGCATGGCCAGCACCATGGCCGAAGCTCAGCAAATCGCGGCCAAAATCGGATATCCCCTCATGGTTCGGCCCTCATACGTTCTGGGCGGAAGGGGTATGGAGGTGGTGCACAATGCGGAATCTCTCAAATTCTACCTGGAGGCCGCAGTCGAGATCTCTCCCGAAAGGCCGATCCTGATCGATCGATTCCTCGACAATGCAATCGAGGCCGAAGCCGATGCCATTGCAGACGGCACGGACGCTTTCGTGCCGGCCGTAATGGAACATATCGAGTTGGCCGGAATTCATTCCGGTGACTCTGCCTGTGTCATCCCGCCGGTCAGCATCGCGCCAAAACACATCGAAACGATTAACGAATACACCCGTAAAATCGCTATAGCGCTAAACGTTGTCGGGCTGATGAACATTCAATACGCGATATTTGAAAATACGGTCTATGTACTGGAAGCCAATCCCCGTGCCTCGCGGACGGTGCCCCTGGTATCCAAGGTTTGCAATATCTTCATGGCCCGGCTGGCCATGCAGGTCATGCTCGGCAAACGCATCGCAGATCTGGGGCTGAAGCATCGCGTCATACCGCATTATGGTATCAAAGAGGCGGTCTTTCCATTCAACATGTTTCCCGAGGTCGACCCGATCCTGGGACCGGAAATGAGATCAACCGGTGAAGTTCTGGGAATCTCCGGTTCCTATGGCCGCTCGTTTTTCAAGGCTCAGGAAGCCACGCAAGCTTCGCTACCTTTAGAGGGCGTGGTCCTGTTCACGATTGCGGATCGGGACAAAAACGCTGCCCTGGAAGCCGTAAGACTCTTTAAAGAACTGGGTTTTGAGATCATGACCACCGAAGGCACCCATTATTTTCTGGAAGAAAGAGGTGTGGAGAACACGCCCATACGCAAGCTGGGATACGGGCGACCGGACTTGGTGGATGCCATAAAAAACAATACCGTAAATCTGCTCGTCAACACACCGAGCGGCCGAAAGAGCTCCCAGGACAGCTCCAGTATCCGCAAGGCGGCGATCAAACACAAGGTGCCCTACATAACGACCACAGCCGCTGCGGTTGCAGCCGCCAAAGGTATTGCCGCCCGGCGCGATAAGACGCCGGAGGTGAAATCCCTGCAAGAATACCACAAACAGATGGCATATTGATAACAGAAGGCATGGCCCGCTGACCGGCAGCCCGGAATCTTAAGCGCTTAACTCCGCTTTGAGATGCCTTTAGCAAAACCAGTTGGGCCGACCCTTGGCCCGCGTCCCGACGTATGCCTCGATCCATTCCTCAAGTTCTTCGACCATATAAAACCGGGGAAACAGCAGATCATCATCGGCTCGAATCAATCCTTCTTCGACAGCGGTCTTTGCCAGCCGGGTGTGAGGGTAGATGCGTATACCCCGTGTAATTTTCAGGGCATCCAGATCAAGGGATTCGACAAAGTCAAAGCTGCGCATCACCGATTCACGCGTCTCGCCGGGGCCGCCCAGCATTAAAAACCCCATTCGCCGAATACCGCAGTCTGCCAGAATCTTGTTCGCCCGGCGAATGTCATTCGTATCGAAGCGTTTGTTAAAGGTTTGCAGCATATCATTATCGCCGCTTTCAAAACCCATGCTTACCTCGCAGCAACCCGCGCCGGCCATGGCCTTGACGAGATCTGCTGAAATCTTGTTTGGATAAAAGATGCAGCGCCAGGTGATATTGAGTGATGCCTCAGCCAGCCGGCGGCAGAGCTCCAGCGCATAAGATGGCGGCAGATTAAAGGTGTTGTCGACAAAAAACACCTGGTTGAATCCGGCCGCAACCCAGCGGGTCAGCTCTGCGACCACTGCCGCCGCAGACCGTTGCCGCAAAAGATGCCCTTCGATAGTCGCGGTGGAGCAATAGCTGCAATCCAGAGCACACCCCCGGCGGGTTTGAAACGGCAGCCAGTACTTTTCCTTTTGCAAGCCCGCAGGCATTAGCAGCGACGGGTCAGGCAACGGCAGCTTATCCAGGTCCTTGATATAGGTCCGTTTTGCCTGCAGCCCTCTGCCGGGCAGATACAGACCCGGCACCTTGGAAAGATCAGCCTGCTGCTCGATGTGTTTCAGCAAAACCGTAAAGGCAGCCTCTCCCTCCCCCTGAATGCCCATGTCCGCACCGACGTACGCCAGCGCGCTTTGTGGAAATATGCTGTAGCCGGCCCCACCTAAAACCGTCAGTGCCGGCGAGCGCGCCCGGCAGAGCGTGACGACCTCTTTGGCCTGATCCAGCATGAACTGCGTTGAATCCATCGCTTGATCATCGATGTTTCTAACAGAGATGCCGATGATCTGGGGGGTGAATTCGTCAATTGTTTTGTTGATCACCGAACCGATTTCGCCAGCGATTAAAAGATCGACAAACCGGACATCGTGGCCGTCTTTTTGACTGGCCGCGGCCACGCAACCGAGCCCCATGGGCAAAGTCGGCATATTGATATCTTCGCGGTTGGCCGAGATGAAAAGAACCCTCATATATACATGCTCCGTCTCAAACTGCCATTCAATTCAAACTGATCGAGCTGACAATTTAGCACTCCTGAATTTTTATCTCAATAACCTCCTGCTCGAATCTAAAGTCGAGCCGTGGTAAGCGGTTAGGATTATTTAGATTACCTTTAGTTGAATTCTTCTTTCGGCTCCAGGAATT
>JASFPY010000366.1:0-3804 GCA_050115755.1 Desulfobacteraceae bacterium
CGTCCCCGGAGATCCAGCACCGATGGTTTATACACCGATGTGTTTGCATCAAACTGATTTTCTTCAGTTTTTTTCATCATTGGGCTCCTTTTTAAACCGATACATTTTCATTACTATAATATAAGAGAATTTTTTAGTAATGCAATAATTTTTTTGTTGTGAATATTGACAATATGTAAATTGTTTTTATCATATGGTCAAGATTTTAACGCTTATCATATGGTTAAATTGTAATCCCAGCCATTTTTTGGTCGTTAACATTACACCAAGGAGGTATTAAAATGATTTATCGCAGATTTTTTAACGTTCCCACCTGGAGATTTAGAAGCCCGCTATATGAGCTGCAACGGATGAGAGAGCAATTGGACCAGATGTACGATGATTCGGCGCCTCAAAGCGCAAGCGCGGGCGTGTTTCCACTGATTAATCTAAGCGAAGACAAGAACAGTTATTATGTTCGTGCCGAATTGCCCGGCGTAAAGGGCGATGAGCTTGATATTCAGGTTACCGCTAATAATCTTGCCATTTCCGGTCAGAGAAAGATCGCTGAGGAAGGAGAAAGTGCCAGATATCACAGAAAAGAGCGCGAAGCAGGTAGCTTTTCCAGAATGATCGGACTTCCCGGCGACATCAATCCCGACAAGGTGGATGCCAAACTGGCAAATGGCATCTTAACCATTACGGTTGCTAAAGCAGAGGCTGCAAAGCCCAAGCAGATTACGGTAAAATAAAAAAATACTTACAAAGGAGGGTACTACAAATGGCTGATGAAAAGAGCAAAGAGCTTAAAGTTCGAGAAAAGCAAGAGGTGGCCAGTTCTGCCGAACAAACCACGCCGGGATTGGTTTTCACGCCTGCTGTCGATATATTTGAAACAGAAAAAGCAATTACCCTGCTTGCCGATATACCCGGCGTCAAAGCAGATGATTTGACCATCGATCTTCGTGACAATACCCTGACTCTGCTGGCAGATATTGCACCTGATGATGATTCCAACGAGGAAAACATATTGGTGGAGTACGAAACTGGCAGGTATTACCGGCAGTTTACGCTCGGTGAATTAATCAATCAAGAAAACATTGATGCAAAGCTAAACGATGGCGTACTTCGTTTGACGCTTCCAAAGGTTGAAAAAGCAACCCCTAAAAAGATTACCGTTAAAGCAGGGTAAAAGCCATATGGAGCCGGATAATCTGCGCAACGAAGAATTGCCAGACTCCGGCTCTGGGCATATCATATAAAATACGTTTTGATTCTGTTTGACAGGACTGTTCACACATTCGCCTTTTGTTTGATTGGTGCTCATACTGGCTAGAAGGAGTTTAACAATGGCAAAGAGCTATTACGCGATTCTCGGCATTTCGTCCAGCGCAACAGAAGACGAGATCCGAAGTGCTTATAGGCGTCTTGCCAAGGAATTTCACCCGGACCATTACGAAGGCGGCAGTGAAATCTTCCGAGAAATCCAGGAGGCCTATGCTGTTCTTTGTGATGCGCGCAGACGATATGACTATGAACAGAAGCTTTCAAAAGCGTATAGAAAAAAACCATACCGGTCAGCCTCATACCCTAAACCGGAGCCTTTGATACCTGAAAAAGAGCCAGTCGATATGGGGGAAATATCACCGGTCAGATCGTTTCAGTCTTTTACACCCTCGTTTGATGAAATTTTTAACTGGCTGTGGCGGAATTATTCGGATTTGGCTCAACCCAAATCCGAGCGCATTCAAAACCTGACCCTTGTGGTAACCCTGACTCCGCAACAGGCTTATCGGGGTGGAAGTGCCAGAATAATGGTCCCGGCCCGAGCCGTCTGCCCTACATGTCGTGGTCACGGTGGCGTGGGGCCTTATGAATGCCCACGATGTGCTGGTGAAGGTGCCATTTCCGGAGAGATTCCTGTTTCTGTTTCATTTCCTCCGGGTCTTACGAGGGATCATGCCGTAATGATTCCCCTGGATCGATTCGGAATCCGAAACACCCATATTACCGTGTTATTCAGACCATCAACGATGGATTGAGTTTAAACCGTTAAATCACAAAAGTGGGCCTATTTTTTTCTTGACAATAATCAACGGCAAGTTTATATAGAGATTAAATGTTTTCTATGGAGAACCATTGCAGTATTCGGGGCAATCTATACAACCTCAGCAATATCCACCCCTATCCGGAAGCAATCGACCCAAAAACCAATCTGTCGGGTTTTCTCGTTTTGCAGAGAAATTAACGTCCGGCTTGCGTGTGTGTGAAATCAACAAGGAGGTTGTTTATGGCAGAAGTCAAAAAAATAAAAACCGTTTGCCGCAATTGTCACGGCGCCTGCGGTGTGATTGCTCAGGTAAAAGACGGCAAGGTCGTCAAAGTGGAAGGCGATCCCGATTCCCCCATTAGCCGGGGAACGATGTGCACCAAGGGGCTGGCCGTCACACAACTGGCCTATCATCCGGATCGAATTATTCATCCGATGAAAAAGGTCAACGGAAACTGGCAGCGCATCACCTGGGATGAGGCGCTTGAAACCATCGCCAATACGTTTCAGGCGGTCATTGACGAATATGGGCCGGAACACATTGTGGTGGGCCAGGGTACGGGCAGGGATTATGAGAGCCATCTGTACCGCTTTGCCAATCTTTTGGGCACCCCCAATGTCCTGACAGCCGGCCACATGTGTTACGTGTCACGGGTCTCCACCAGCCTGATTACCTGCGGCAACCTGCCCGTGGTCGATTACGAGGGTGAGCCCAAATGCATTGTGATGTGGGCCTGCAACCCCCTGTGGACGAATCCGGACGAGTACACGGCCGAAAATTTCTATCGCGCATTTAAAAAAGGTGCCAAGCTGATCAGTATCGACCCGCGCAAGTCATTTTATGCCGGCAAGGCCGACCTGTGGCTGCAACTCCGGCCGGGAACCGATGGCGCACTTGCTTTCGGCTTCCACCATGTGATCATCGAGGAAGAACTATACGAAAAGGATTTCGTGCAAAATCACGTTCACGGCTGGGATGCCTTCAAGGAGAGGGTTCTGCAGGATTATCCCCTCGAAAAGGTACAGGAAATTACCTGGATTGACAAGGAACTGATTCGCAAGGCCGCCCGGTTGTATGCCACCACCAAGCCGGCCGCCATCCACTGGGGCGTGCCTACAGAGCAGACCATTAACTGTGCCGATTGCACCCGCACGATGATCGGTTTGATGGGAATCAGCGGCAACCTGGATGCCCCCGGAGCCAACGCTCTGTTTGTAAACCCACCGACCCGCACGGTGGCTGAATTCGCCCGCCATAAAGACCTCTCCAAGGAAGTAATTGCCAAACGTTTGGGCGGCGAGCAGTTCAAGCTGGGTGCGCGGGTGGCATTTATCAACCCGAAAAAAGCCTGGGACTCCATCCTTTACGGCGAACCCTATCAGCTCAAAGCAGGCCTGCTGTGCGGCACCAATCCGGTCGTCTCCCGGGCCAATGCCAGAGAAGCTTACGCGGCTTTGCAGAAACTGGAATTTCTGGTGGTCATCGATCACTTCATGACCCCCACTGCCGAGCTGGCCGATATCTTCCTGCCCGCCGGCACCTGGTTGGAGCAGAACCATGTGGCCGACAACTGGAAGCGGCACGGTTATGTGTTTGCCCGGCAGAAATGTGTTGAAATCGGCGAGGCCTGGCAGGATCATAAAATTTTTCTGGAACTCGGGAAAAAAATGGGACAGGATTGGCCCGATACGGTAGAGGCTGCCCTGGACTATCTGCTCGAGCCCTCGGGAATGACCTGGGAGCAATTTAAACAAAAAGGGTACCTGAAGGGTGA
>JASFPY010000367.1:0-3798 GCA_050115755.1 Desulfobacteraceae bacterium
AAAAGGGCAACTCAACTTCATCCTTAAAATAACCGCCTAATGAAGTTGAGTTGCCCTTTTTGAGGTAAATAACAGGTACTTCCAAAAGAGCATTGTCTAATGTGCGACCCACCTCATCTGGATCAAAAGCACTATTAATTGCAGCGCAGGCATAGACTGTGATAGCTAATATTAGAAAAACCCAAATTTTCAGAAATTTTATCATTTTCTACAAATCCTAACGGTTCTTCTTAATTTAGGTATAATCGAGAGGTTTTATGCGTTGCATATTCCATGCGCAGATCCAAATATCAATAATGTGCCGATACATTGAGATAAGACGTAAAAACCCATGTTCTTGATAATCTGTGATATTATGAAATATCACAATCTGGCCCAAACTGCACATACTTAGATGAAACCCCAATTCCGCTAAAAATACGGACATCATAACTGGTGGTTGTCAAGTTAATTAAATCTTAATTTTGATGATTGCAAAATCGTATCCTTACGCATCCCAGAACCCACTCTCACCAACTTAACTTTTTGATCATCTTCAGGTCATGTTGCGGTCATCTGCGTGCACTAAGATACGTTTTCCTGATATGGAATTTCTGTTTTTGTCATCGATAAGGAGGTATAGCCATGAAAAGAAAACCATTCAGCAGACTCAGCTTGACAATTTTGATTTTGTTAGTAACCGGGTTCTTGTGGGGATGTGGTTTCGAAAATGAGCTCGAGGCCAAGAGCATGCCCGATATGGAATCCAAGACCCTGATGGTTCCGGCCAATTTCAGTGAACTGGCGAATAAAGTTCGTGACGGCGTGGTCAATATCCGAACCGTCAAAACCATCAAGGGCGGCGGGCCCGTCTTTCGTCATTTTTTCGGAAATCCATTCGGACAGCAGAAACCCCGTGGCGGCCCGGAGCCATTCGGTGATTTTTTCGGACCGTTTCATGAGAAAGGTCCCTCGCGGGATTTCAAACAGCGAAGCCTGGGTTCCGGTTTTATCATTGACAGGGCCGGTTATATCGTCACCAACAACCATGTGATCGAAAATGCCGATCAGATTAAAGTCAAACTGGCTGATAAGCGGGAGTTCGAAGCCGAGCTGGTGGGCCGTGATCCCAATACGGATCTGGCGCTCATCCGGATAAAAGATGCCTCAGATCTGGTTCCTCTGCAACTGGGCGACTCAGATGCCCTTCCGGTGGGCAGCTGGGTGGTAGCCGTTGGCAGCCCCTTCGGGCTTGAGCAGACGGTCACAGCCGGGATCGTCAGTGCCAAGGGACGTGCCCTGGGTTCCGGACCCTACGACGATTTCATCCAGACCGATGCGTCCATTAATCCTGGAAACAGCGGCGGACCGCTCCTCAATATGAATGGTGAGGTAGTCGGGATAAACACTGCCATCGTGGCCAACGGCCAGGGCATCGGTTTTGCCATCCCCGTTAACATGGCCCGGGGAATCGTCAACCAGCTCCAGGCGCATGGTTCCGTCACCCGCGGCTGGCTGGGCGTCAGCATTCAGGATCTTTCTCCGGAATTAGCCGAATATTACGGAATCAAAGACAAAAAAGGAGCTCTGGTGGTCCAGGTTTTTGAAGGCGACCCTGCCGACAAGGCCGGTATTAAGGCCAATGACGTGATTGTTGAAGTCGACGGCAAATCCATCGAATCCAGTCGCGATCTGACCAACAAGATTGCGAATCTGGAGGTGGGCAAAAAGACGAGCCTAACGCTCCTGAGGGATGGCAAGAAAAAAACGGTAGCGGTCAAAATCGCCAAACGCAGTGATTCCGGTGCTTTGGCCCAGCAGAAGCCGCAAGATAATGAAAAGCTGGGGATTCGGATTGCAGAGGTCACACCGGAAACGGCCCGGCGATTCGGCCATTCGGAAACCGAAAAAGGCGTGCTGGTGGTCGGCGTCGAGCCCGGCAGCAAAGCAGATGAGGCCGGTGTTCGCCAGGGGGATCTGGTCAAAGAAGTCAACCGCAACCCGGTGACCTCTGTTTCCCAGTTGCGTTCGGAAGTCGAAAAAGCCGATGCGGTTCAGCTGCTGGTAAAAAGGCCGAATGCCGGGTTTATGGTGATTAAAATCGGGTAAGCACAATTTAGCTTTACCATAGAAGTACCCCGGTAATTTGCCGGGGTGCTTCTGTAAAGAATAGTATTTGAAGCAATTTCAAAACCGCTTTGGAGATAATTTTGCGGTTAAAATTTTTTTCCTTATAATGAAGCAGGCGTCCCTTCTGAGTATGGTTTCAAAGCGGCATAAATGGCAAAATTCATCGGGGTCGGGATCCCATGCTTTTCGCCGAGGCGAACCACCGTACCATTCAAAATGTCGAGCTCCAGGCGCCGGCCGGCAGCCAGGTCGTAATACATTGAACCCCGCATCAATGGCTCAAAGCCACTGAAAAACACCATGGATTGATCCACACAGCCCTCAGGCAGGTTTGCTTCGCTTGCACGCGCAATTGCTTCGACCTCTTCCATGGTGCTCCTCAGCAATATACGCGTCTCCGCACATGCCAGGATTTCTGCCATGGCAAGGCGTGTCAGGGCCGTAATGCCGTTTACGCCGCAGATGGCCATGAATTTTTGCCACAGGGCAGCCTGAATATCCGGATGAAGCTCTGCCGCGATGCCGGCATTTTGCAGCATATCTTTAAGCATCTTTGTTCGATGGCTCGTACCGCCTTTCATTTCTCCCAAAACGATTTTTCCCGGACCCGCTGTCTGCGCGATAACACCAGGGGATTCGATTGTCGAAGATACGTATGAGACAGCACCGACAATATGCTCATGGCCAACGACGTCCCCGATCTGTTTTTCATTGTCGATGCCGTTTTGCACCGAAAGGACGACGGTTTCCGGTCCGATTAAAGGACAAATCTGTTCTGCGGCCACAGCATTATCGTAAGCTTTGACACAGAACAGAACGCAATCGACCGGGCCGATATCGCTGGGATTATCCGTGGCTGTGGCGGAAATGGTAAAATCACCGGCCAAAACGGACTTTATGGTCAGACCGTCATTGCGAATGGCTTCCAGCTGAGCGCCACGGGCGATAAACGTTACCTCTTCATCGGCCCGGGCCAGCAGCCCTCCAAAGTAGCCACCCGTACCCCCGCTTCCCATAACAGCGATACGCATACTTGACCCCCTTTCAGTTCAAGAATGAATTTATGTTTCATTTGATTGACGGCTTAGCGTTTTTGTGAAATGTAAGCATATTTTTTAAATCACTTTTTTTAGCAGGTTAAGCATTGAATGAATGACAGAGCCGTCAGATTAACCGCCCTTTTGATTGCATCGTTGAGTTCTTTTATTACACCGTTTATGCTCTCTTCGATCAATATCGCACTGCCGGTGATCGGTAAAGAATTTAAAACCGATGCAATCTTACTCAGCTGGATCGCCACATCCTATCTTCTGGCCGCTGCAGTATCCCTGATGCCTTTTGGCAAGCTGGCGGATATTTACGGCCGGAAAAAGATCTTCCTGACCGGAATGAGTTTTTTTACCCTGACGTCTTTTCTTTCCGCCATTTCCGTTTCAGCGCCCATGTTGATTGTCTTTCGCATATTTCAGGGAGCCGGCAGCTCGATGTGCTTTGCCACCGGTATGGCGATATTGGTTTCCGTGTATCCCCCCCAGGAAAGGGGAAAGGTTTTAGGCATTGCCGTGGCCGCGGTTTACAGTGGATTATCCTGCGGTCCGTTTTTTGGCGGACTTATCGTCAATCATTTTAGCTGGCGCAGTATTTTTTTGATCAATATTCCCTTCGGTGTGGCTATTATTTTGTTAGTTT
>JASFPY010000368.1:0-3795 GCA_050115755.1 Desulfobacteraceae bacterium
CGACGTAAAGCAGGCCTGTGCCCAGAGCTTAAAATATGACGCCCTGCATGATGCCCTGGGCTCGATCGGTAAAGTTCAGGTGATGAACATGGGCACGCTGGGCGGCAACCTCTGTACCGCTTCTCCGGCCGCCGATTCGGTGCCGCCGCTGCTGGTTTTAAATGGGCGTGTTACCCTGAAAAGCCGGAACGGCAGACGCACCCTGGACCTCGAAGATTTTATTACCGGCCCCTACACGGCGGCCATGGCTGCCGACGAAATCATGACTGAAATCCAGATTCCCCCGGCAAAGGATCATCAGGGCAGCGCCTTTTTAAAAGTCGTGCGCGTGGCGGCAGACATTTCAAAATTGAGTTGTGCGGTGGCCCTGCAGCGTGATGCCGAGCGGTGCGTCGCATGCTGGATTGCCCTGGGAGCCGTTGCCCCGGTGCCCATGCGGATTAAAACAGCGGAAAAAATATTGGGCGGCAGGCAAATCGATTTCGACCTGCTGGATGAAGCGGCCGCAAAGGTTTCAGCTGAAATCCAGCCCATCAGTGATGTCCGCTCCACCGAGGCCTATCGCAAACAGGTGGCAGCGGTAATATTTAAAGATGTGTTCGATATCGCCTGGCAGCGGGCAGGAGGAAAGACATGATGCAAAAGGAGCGCATACAGCTGAGAATCAATGGCGAGCCCTGCGAATTTTGGGTGGAGCCGAATACCCTGCTGATTAATTTACTGAGAAACGAAATGGCGCTGACCGGCACCAAATACGGCTGCGGCACCGGCCAGTGCGGCGGCTGTACGGTGCTTGTCAACGGGGAGCCGATTCTGAGCTGCCTGACACTGGCCCTGGCGGTTGATGGTGCGGAAATTCTGACGATTGAGGGTGTGGCCGAGCCGGATGGAACTCTTGATCCGATCCAGGAGGCATTTTTAGACACGGCCGCCATTCAATGCGGTTATTGTACGCCCGGAATGATCCTGATGGCTAAAGATCTTTTAAATAAAAATCCTGCGCCATCGGAAGATCAAATTCGAGAACATATTAAAGGAAACCTCTGCCGCTGCACGGGGTATCATCGTATTGTAAAGGCGATCAAGAGTTGCAGTGAATAACTTGAGTTTCAAATAAAAAATATGGGGATGAAAATGAGTTTTACAGCGTATATCAAACCTAAAGATCTAAGTGACCTGCGTCATGTTATGGCCGAATATGAAGCGCGCGCTACGGTGATCGCCGGGGGCACCAACTTGATTCCAGAAATGCGCGAGGGTGAAAAAGCGCCCGAGCTTCTCCTTGACATCAGCGATATGGCGGAGCTTTCTTTTATCCGGCAAGACAACGGCAGCATCACCATCGGTGCGGCAACCACCATCGCTGAAATGGCCGCAAGTCCGGTCCTGCGGGATTGCAGCCCCATACTTGCTTCTGCCGCCGCCCAGCTGGGCAATCCGCTGACGCGCAACCGGGCGACAGTGGGCGGCAACCTTGCCAATGCTTCTCCCTGCGCGGATACGGCACCGCCCCTTCTGGTGCTGGATGCGTCGGTTGAAATCCTCAGCCCCGGGGGCAAAACCCGGCAGGTTCCGTTGAACAAATTTTTCCGCGGCTATAAGTTTACCGATCTGGTTAAGGGAGAGATTCTCAGCGGCATCACCTTCCCCAAACCGAATGGTTCGACTAAAAGCAGCCACACCAAAATTGGCCTGCGGAATGCTGCATCGATCTGTGTTGCCAGTATTGCCTTGACACTGGAAATGGATGGTAAAAGCTGTCGCAAGGCCCGGGTCGCCGCCGGATCGGTTGCCCCCGTTCCGATGCGAGCCTACCGGGTTGAAAAGCTTCTGGAAGGCAAAGAAATTGATGCGGCGCTTTTGGAAGCGTGCATGGCGGCCGTCAAAGAGGAAATATCACCGATCAGTGACATTCGCGGTTCGCAGGAATATCGCTCTTATGTGACAGCGATGATACTAAAACGCAATATCGAACGTGCTCTAAAGCAGGAGATTTGACATATGAAAACCTATCCGGTCGAAATCAATCTCAACGGAGAATGGCAAAAAGCGGAAGTGACCGCACGCGATACGCTTCTGGATCTTTTAAGGGACCAATTTGGCGCCTTCGAGGTAAAAAACGGTTGCGCTCAAGGCGATTGTGGCGCCTGCACGGTCATTTTGGACAACAAAGCGGTCAATGCCTGTCTGACGCTCGCTTTACAGGCCAACGGCAAAACCGTAACAACCTTAAAAGGCGTCGGCACGCCGGATCTACCGCACCCCCTTCAGCAAAGTTTTGTCGCGCACGGGGCCATTCAGTGCGGCTTCTGCACGCCGGGGATGGTGGTATCTGCCAAGGCCTTGCTCGATAAAAATCCTCAGCCGACCCGCGATGAAATCCGTGAGGGAATATCCGGGAATCTATGCCGCTGTACCGGTTATAACAAAATCGTTGAAGCCATCGAAGATGCATCCTTGAAGCGCGAAAAATAAAATCGGAGAACAGAAGATGCTTGATAAACTAAAGGAAAAACCGACCACCCGGCAGGATCATCGCATCATAGGCAAACCGGTTGCCCGGCATGATGCCTGGGGTAAAGTGTTTGCTGACACGAAATATGCCAACGACTATACATTGCCGGGCATGCTTTATGCCAAGGTATTGCGAAGCCAGTATGCGGCTGCCAAAGTGCTGTCCATCGATACCCGGGAAGCTGCAAAATTGTCCGGAGTCGAGGCGGTCATGACTGCTAAAGACGTACCGCATAACGAGACGGTCACGCGATTCGGGCAAACCCACAAAGTGGGTGGATTTGAAGGCCTCTACCGCGTTCTGGCGGAAAAGAAGATTCGATTTCGGGGCGAAGCCATTGCCCTGGTGGCCGCCAAGAGCCTGGCGATTGCTGAAAAAGCGCTGGGGCTGATCAAGGTTGAATACGAACCCCTCGAAGGCGTTTTTGATCCGGTGGAAGCCATGAAGCCGGGCGCCTACCGGGTCGGGGAAGATGAAAGTAACGTTATCTGCAGCTATAAAGTCCGAAAAGGGAATATTGCAGAAGGTTTCGATCTGGCAGATGTTATCGTTGAAAACACCTACCGGGTTCCCATGGTGGATCATGCCTATCTGGAACCGGAATCCGGTGTCGCCTGGCTGGATGATGACGGTGTGATTACCATTCGGGCGGCGACACAGGTTATTGAGCACTTCCGCGGTATTGCCGATGTTCTGGGCCTGCCCCACAATAAGGTCAGAGTGATTGCCCCGATGGTGGGTGGCGGATTCGGTGGCAAAGAAGATATTACCGTGGAAACTTACCTTGCCCTGCTGGTCTGGAAGACGGGCAAACCGGTATCGCTGACCTATACAAGGGAAGAATCCATAATTTCCCACAGCAAGCGCCACCCTTACGTCATGAAATACAAGACCGGCGCCACAAAAGATGGCAAACTGGTCGCCATGGAGGCTGAGCTGATATCTGATGCCGGCGGCTACGTCTTTCTCAGCCCCTGGGTGCTTTTATACTCCACCGTAAAGGCGACCGGCCCCTATGACATCACGCATGTCAAGGTCGACAGCCATGCCGTATTAACCAATAATACATTCAGCAGCGCCAACCGCGGTTTTGGTGCACCCCAGTCCTGTTTTGCCTATGAAAGCCAGTTGGACGAGATCGCCAGGCAATTGAATTTATCACCGCTGGAAATCCGCAAGAAAAATTACCTTCATACCGGAGATGCTCTGGCAACGGGTCGCGTCCTGGAGCATGCCGTTGAAACCGAGCAAACGGCGGAAAAGGCCATGGAAGCACTGGG
>JASFPY010000369.1:0-3764 GCA_050115755.1 Desulfobacteraceae bacterium
TGGGGTGTAATGATTAACTTAGAATTAACCGTTTTGTGGGAAAATGTGCAAAAGGGGAGCAATCGATCATGGCGAAACAATCGGACATTAAAAAATGGAAGGACCTTGCAACCAAGGAACTAAGAGGAAAGCCTCTGGAGTCCCTGAACTGGAAAACGCCTGAAGGCATATTCGTCAAACCCGTGTATACGGATGAAGATCTCCAGAAAGTGGAGCACCTCAACTCCATGCCGGGCCTGGAACCTTACGTGCGGGGCCCCAGAGCAACCATGTATGCGGGAAGACCGTGGACCATCCGGCAATATGCCGGTTTTTCTACTGCCAAAGAGTCCAACGCGTTTTATCGCCGATGTCTGGCCGCCGGGCAAAAAGGACTGTCGGTGGCATTTGATCTGGCGACTCACAGGGGATACGACTCCGACCATCCTCGAGTGGCCGGCGATATCGGCAAGGCCGGTGTGGCCGTGGACTCGGTTGAAGATATGAAAATTCTTTTTGACCAGATTCCGCTGGACCAAATGACGGTTTCCATGACCATGAATGGCGCAGTCCTGCCTATTTTAGCCGGGTATATTGTTGCCGCTGAAGAACAGGGCGTCAGCCAGGACAAACTTGCCGGAACGATCCAGAACGATATTTTGAAGGAATACCTCACCCGCAACACCTATATCTATCCGCCGGAACCTTCCATGCGGATTGTTTCAGATATTATCGGTTATTGTTCAGCGCATATGCCCCGATACAATACCATCAGCATCAGCGGTTATCATATGATGGAGGCCGGAGCCGACTCTGTCCTGCAGGTGGCCTTTACCCTGGCAGATGGGCTGGAGTATGTCCGGGCGGCCCTCGATGCCGGGCTGGATATCGACACGTTTGCACCGCGCTTGTCGTTTTTTTTCGGGATCGGCATGAACTTTTTAATGGACATTGCCATGCTCCGGGCAGCGCGGTTTCTGTGGCATAAAATCATCAGTCAGTTCGACCCCAAAGATCCGCGATCAACCATGCTGCGCACGCATTGCCAGACTTCGGGCTGGAGCCTGACGGCCCAGGACCCCTATAACAATATTATCCGAACCACGCTTGAATGTCTGTCGGCAGCTCTGGGCGGCACCCAGTCGCTGCACACGAATTCTTTTGATGAAGCCGTCGGCCTGCCCACCGATTTTTCGGCCCGGATTGCGCGCAACACCCAGCTGATTGTCCAGGAAGAATCTCAGATTTGCCGTGTCACTGATCCGCTGGCGGGCTCATATTATGTCGAATATTTGACCGATGGCATCATTCGCGAGGCCGGCAAAATTATCGACGAAGTCGAAGAAATGGGAGGCATGGCGAAAGCAATTGAAACCGGCAAGCCCAAAATGAGGATTGAAGAGGCGGCTGCCCGCCGGCAGGCGCGCATCGACCAGGGCAAAGATGTCATTGTGGGCGTCAACAAATACCAAATCGAAGAAGATGTGGATCTGGAGATTCTTGAAGTTCCGGCCAGTGTCCGGGATGAGCAGATCTCCCGGTTAAAGGAACTCAAAGCGCAGCGGGATGCAAAGGCTGTAGCGCAGATGCTGCAGGCCGTTGCCAACGCTGCGGAATCCGGCGGCAATTTGCTGGAAGCATGTATTCCGGCCGTGCGGGCCCGGGCCACGGTTGGTGAAATCTCGGATTCCCTGGAAAAGGCGTTTGGGCGATACGTGGCGACGACCCAGTGTATATCCGGTGTGTATGCTTCCGAATACGGTGATAGCGAGATCATAGACGCGTTGCGCAAGCGCACTGCCGAATTTGAGGGAAAAGAAGGCCGCCGCCCCAGAATTCTGGTTACCAAAATGGGCCAGGATGGTCACGATCGTGGCATTAAAGTCATTGCGACTGCCTTTGCTGATCTCGGTTTTGATGTGGATATCAGTCCCATGTTTCAAACGCCTGAAGAGGCTGCGCGCATGGCGGTGGAAAATGATGTCCACCTGGTGGGCGTATCCAGCCTGGCTGCCGGCCATAAAACCCTGGTTCCGGAGTTAATGGCGGCACTCAAAAAGGAAAACGGCGGGGACATTTTGGTGGTCATCGGCGGAATTATTCCGCCCGCTGATTATGAGGCGCTTTATAGCGCCGGTGTGGCCGGTATTTATGGCCCCGGTACACCCGTGATCGAATCCGCCAATCAGGTATTGGATGCACTGGAGCAGCGGAAATAGCGTCATGAGCTGTGTCCACTTTGAAAAAAGTGGTTTGAAAAGAGCCGACAAAGTCTCCAACAACTGTCTGATAATGAATATCGAATATCGAACAAGGAATTTCGAATTTCGAAGTGTGGAATCGCTGTCGCTCTTTCTTTATCTGGCAATTTAAAATGATAGAATACCTTATTCGATATTCGTCATTCGACATTGGATATTCGATATTCAAGTTTGTTGGAATAAGTAGCGTAAACTGAACGCATAGGTCTTTAAACCATTTAAGTGGTAAACCCTTTTATATGAATCAGCCTGATCCTAAAATATTGATCAGGGGTGTGCGGAAACAGGATCGCAGACTTCTCTCAAAAACGATCACCTTGATCGAAAGTTCGCGCCGCGACCATCAGCAATCGGCGCGCAAGATCGTTGATGAACTGCTGCCGCATACCGGAAAAGCAGTTCGTCTGGGTATTACCGGTGTACCCGGGGTTGGCAAAAGCACTTTTATTGAAAGTCTTGGCATATCACTTGTGGAAGCCGGGCACCGGGTGGCGGTTCTGGCGGTTGATCCCAGCAGTTCCAGGAGTGGCGGCAGCGTGATGGCCGATAAAACCCGCATGGAAAAGCTCTCGGTTGAAGAAAAGGCGTTTATTCGCCCGTCACCTTCCGGCGGCACCCTGGGGGGGGTGGCCCGCAAAACCAGAGAAACCATGCTGGTATGTGAAGCAGCGGGTTTTGATGTAATCATCGTTGAGACGGTCGGTGTTGGGCAATCGGAGACCACCGTGGCATCAATGGTTGATTTTTTTCTGGTTCTGATGCTTGCCGGTGCCGGAGACGAACTGCAGGGGATTAAAAGGGGCGTATTGGAGCTGGCCGACGCGCTTGCCATTAACAAGGCGGACGGCGACAATATCGCAAATGCGAGAAAGGCCGCAAAAATATATGAAAACGCCCTGCAGATGCTGCAACCGCCATCGCCCAACTGGAAACCGCCGGTGTTGACGTGCAGCGCGCTGGAGATGACGGGTATCGCTGAAATCTGGCAAACGGTCATGAGATTCCATCAAAAATTCAGCGCCAGCGGTGAGCTCGAAGATAAACGCCAAAAACAGGCCCTGGATTGGCTGTGGTCACTGGTTGAAGATGGACTGAAAGAACGCTTTTATACCCATCCGGAAATCAAAAAGAGACTCGATAAAATTACGCGCGCGGTGGCAAAAGGAAAAACCGCTCCGACACTTGCGGCGGATAAATTGCTTTTTTTTCTTGACAATCGAAGCACGGTCTAGAAGATTTACCCCTTTGTTCCAAGAATTTAGCCTAACCTGAAATGGGTGCGCATTGCGCTGGAATCTATCCCGTCATTTGCGGCCTTTGAGATAAACGAGGGATCAGCAACCCGGCCGCTGACGTTTGCTGAAAACAACCTGGCACGTATTTTCAAATGAAAGGATACAGACAATGGGTGTTGTCGAAGATAAAATCAAAGAACTGAAGACTCGTGAAGCTAAAACCCTGCAAATGGGCGGCGAAAAAGCGGTCGCCAAGCAGCATGAAAAAAACAAGCTCACCGCCCGGGAA